>NZ_JBSFGU010000008.1:0-240479 GCF_053596725.1 Kitasatospora sp. NPDC001660
CGGCCCTACCGCACCGAGCAGGAACGACGCGACGCCTACCCCGACTGGCTCCACACCTACAATCACCACCGCGGACACACCGCACTCGCAGGCAAACCACCCGCCAGCCGCGTCCCCAACCTCACGGGTCAGAACAGCTAGTCGGTAGGTACACCGGCCGCCGGACCATCGGCCCCCGTCCGCACGTCGCGTGCGGGCGGGGGCCGTCGCCGTCGGGGTCACCGGATCCGCACCGGCCCCCTCCCCCGCACCGTCCGGACACCCAGCCGACCACCGTCCGCACGAGGGCGCACCGCGCCCGGTATCTCCCGCAGCGTCAGCACGATCTCGCCGTCGAACCGTTCCGCCAGCACCCGCACCAGCTCCGCCGCCCCGTCCGGCCGGACGTCGCGGGCGAGGGCGGGCAGCCTGCCCGGGGCGCTGAGGTCCTGCGCCTGGACGGCCCAGCGCGCCGCGTCGCCGTCCTCGCCCTCGGCCGCGTAGTGCACCGCGAGGCAGTGGACGGCCAGTTGGTCGCCGAACTGCGCGGCGATCCGCCACCAGAACACGGCGTCGGCGGAGCGCCCCATGCCGTAGAGCAGGCAGCCGAGGGTGCGGAAGGCCGCCTTCTCGGCGAGCTCCAGGTCCAGCGCGAGTTCGCACGGCTCCACCGTGCCCGCCACCCCCCGGCACAAGTGCCGGAGGTCGCGCCGGAGTTCGGCGCGACCGGCGCCCTCCCGCCGCGCCCCGGCACGACGGCCGGCGGCCGGGCGGACGGTCCGGTCCCGGCCCGCACCCGCCGACCGCTCGGACACCGGGCGTCCGGACGCCAGACGATCGGCCGCGAGGCGATCGGCGAGGCGCCGGGTGAAGTCCACCGGATCGTGGTCGTGGAACTCCCGTTCCAGCCCGGCGCAGTGCGCCCTCAGCAGGTCGGTCAGGTTCATTCCGCCGCCCGCCCCTCGCCCGACTCGCCGCCGCTCGCGTGCTCCAGCAGGTACTCCAGGTGCCGCCGCCCGAGGCTGTAGTACGTGCGGGCGGTGGTGTGCGCGATGCCGAGCGCGCGGCCGATGTCCGGGTAGGAGAGACCGGCCTGGCGCAGCCTGACCACGTCGGCCTGGACCGGGGCGCTGCGCGCGAGTTCCTCCATCGCCCAGTCCAGGGCGTCGAGTTCGGCGAGCTCCTCCAGCTCGTCCTGGCTGGTGTCGGGGCGGCGCTGGGCGATCACCTTGAGCCGCTTGCGCTCGGCGCGGTGGCGCTCGCGCAGGACGTCCACGATCGCGTCCTTGAGGATCTTGAACGCGAAGGCCTGCGGATCGGCGCTGGCCAGGGCCCGGCGCCAGTTCTGGTACAGCGCGGCGCCGGCGTTCTGGACGGCGTCCTGCGCGTCCTCGCGGTGGCGCAGCCGCTGCTGCGCGTACCGGAGGTAGCCGGGGTTCTCGCGGGTGAAGAAGGCGTCGAAGTCGGCCGGCAGGCCGTCGAGCGGATCCGTTCGCACGTCGTGCTCCTCGCCCGGCCCGGGGGTGGTCGGCACGCGCTTCCCCTTTTCCATGAGTCGGTGGCCGGCCCACCGGATGGCACGCCGACGGCCCCGTCGGGGGCTCGTGGTGTAACCGTCCCGGGGCGGCGGGTTGTTGACCCGATCCGACGGGCAATAATCGACCGCTTCCGTTCACTTCCGGACACCCGCGCTGACCTGCCCGTTCCGGCTCGCGGGAGCCACAGGCCGGCTCGACAGTGACGCAGATCACACTCAAGAGTCCGCCGACTTGACCGACGGCGCACGGAGCTACTCGACCGGCTCCACCGCCGCCGCGTCCAGCGCCGCGGTCACCCGGTCGAGCAGGACGCGCAGCGCGGCGAGGTCCTCGACGGGCATCCCGGTCGCCGTGAGCAGCCGGCGCGGCACCTGCCCGGCCCGCTCGCGCAGCACGGCGCCCTCCGGGGTGAGCGCGACGGTCACCGACCGCTCGTCCTCCGGGCTGCGCTCGCGGCGCACCAGCCCGGCCGCCTCCAACCGCTTGAGCAGCGGCGAGAGCGTGCCGGAGTCCAGCCGCAGGCGCTCGCCGATCCGCTTGACCGGCAGTTCGCCGTCCTCCCACAGCACGAGCATGACGAGGTACTGCGGGTAGGTGAGCCCGAGGTCCTTGAGCAGCACGCGGTAGACACCGCCGAAGGCGCGCGAGGCCGCGTTCAGCGAGAAGCAGATCTGCTGGTCGAGGCGGAGCAGTCGCTCGCCCGACGTGGCGGGGAGTCCGGGAGGCGTGGTCATGCGCCCCATGGTACCGATCGAGTTCACGCGACTTAGTTGTGCGCAATTGAATTGCGTGCTCTACTTGTCGTCGGCGGGGGCCGCGGCCACCACGGGAGCTAGACCACCCGAGGAGCACCGGCCCCGCAGGACCACCAGCAGGACCACCCGCAGCAGGAACAGCAGAAGGGAACGCACCATGGACGCGCTCTACACCGCAGCCGCCACCGCGAACGGCCGCGAGGGCCGCGCCGTCAGCTCCGACGGGCAGCTGGACCTGACCCTGGCGATGCCGCCCGCGCTCGGCGGCAGCGGCCAGGGCACCAACCCCGAGCAGCTGTTCGCCGCCGGCTACGCGGCCTGCTTCGCCAGCGCGCTGGGCCTGGTCGGCCGCCAGGCCCGGGTCGACACCAGCGAGGTCTCGGTCACCGCCGAGGTCAGCATCGGCAAGGACGACGCCGGCTTCGGCCTCTCCGTCGTGCTGCGCGTCGAGCTGCCCGAGTCGCTCGCGGGCGGGAACGGCGAGCTGCTGGTCAAGCAGGCGCACGAGGTCTGCCCGTACTCCCGGGCCACCCGCGGCAACATCCCGGTCGAGCTCGTCGTCGAGTAACCACGGCATCGACAGCCACCAAGCCCGAGCAGGGCCCCGGGGCCCGCCGCACACCCTCGATGCGGCGGGCCCCGGCCCGTACCGGCACCCGACCGGCCGCCCCTCAGCCGCCCGGCTCCGGCCCGTACGCGGACCGCAACGTGTCCAATCTGAGCCGGTACTCCTCCGCATCGATCTCCCCGCGCGCGAACCGCTCCGCGAGCAGCTGCTCCGGGGTCAGCCCCGCCACCGCCGACCGCGACGGACCGGCAGCGGCCGCACCGCGCGGCAGGGGCCGGTGCGAGCGCGAGACGTACCGGGACAGGGCCACGGCGGCGAGCACCAGCAACACCAGGACCAGCAGCATCACGAGCACCATCAGGGCGATGCCCCAGCCACTCAGCCCTTGGTGCACGTACCCGTGCCAGTGCCTCATCGGGACCTCCTCCTCCGGCCCCAGCGGGCCTGTCGAGGTGACTGTCGCCAGTACCACCATCGTGCGCCCACGGACCCCCGAAGTGCGCTGAAGAATGCGTGAGAAATCGCTCTTGCAGCACTGGCACCGCAGGCCGGGGTAGCGTTTCGGCCCATGGACCACCACGCACCGGCCGGCGAGCGCTCCGCCGAGCAGCTCGTCGCCGCCGGGGTGCTCCGGCGCCACGCGGACGGCCGCCCGCACCCCGCGCTCGGCCACTCGCCGATCTCGTACGTCTCCACCGCGCTGTGGGCCGAGCTCACCGCCCTCGCCATCGCCCCGGCCGCCGCCGAGACCACCGCCCACGCCCTGCTGTGCGCGATCGCCGCCGACGCCGCGGACGCGGCCCTCGCGCCGGGCAACGAGACCGCCCCGCGCGACGACCTCTACGTGACGTACCCCGCGCACATCGGCTCGCACCGCCGGGTCGTCTGGTTCCAGCGCTCCGGCCCGCGCGGTCCGATCACCGCCACGTTCCCGCCCGAGCACTGACCGCCCGAGCGCCGGCCATCCGGGCACCGGCCACCCGCACACCGACCGCCCGAGCGCCGGCCCACCGGAGCAGCCGGGACCTCAACGCTCCACGACGAGGCTGCGGCACACCCAGCTGAGCCGGTCCGGCCCGCCGGCCGGCGGGCGGTCGTGGTACGTCCCGTCCGCCACCGACAGGTTGACGATCAGGTACGCGTGCCAGGCCGGCCCGACCCCGTGCAGGTCCGCGTACACGAGCTCGTCCCCGACGTACCAGTCCACCGAGTGCGAGCCGAGCACCACCCGCAGCCCGAAGGTCGCGCCCGGGGCGATGCCGCTGTCCCCGCCGCGCCAGTACCGGAAGCCGCCCCGGACGTGGTTGGAGAGCTCCAGGAGGTCCGGGTTGTCCGGGTGGTACTCGAAGGCGTCCACCTCGTTGCCGCCGTCCCGCCAGGTCCAGATCGCCGGCCACGCGCCGACGGCGACGGGCAGCGTGATGAGCGCCGACAGCTCGTCCCCGGTGCGGACCTGGAATCCCTCGGGGCTGCCCTCGGTGGTCAGCAGGCTGCACGTCCACAGCCCGCCGACGGGCCGGCGGGTGGCCGTGAACACGCCCCCGGGGCAGTACGCACGGCTGAGGTAGTCGAGTTTGTGGTCGCTCCGATTGGTCGGCCCCATCTGTGGATAGGCGCTGGTGCGCCCGGCGATCCACTGCCTGGTCGAAGTGAAGTCCGCGTCGAACACGACTGCCACGGCCGCCTCCCCGGTGCTCCGCTGTTCCGGCAGTCCTGCCCGCCGGACACAAGGAGTGAGTTACCCGATACTCTCCGCAGTATGCGAAGGCAAATCGGGGTGCCCGGGCCCGCGCCGCCGACGCCGTCGACCCCGGATTCCATGAACGCCGTCAACTCCACTCTCCATGAACACAGTTGACGACTGTCGGCTTCCGTCAGCCCGCGGCCGCGGTCGCTCCGCCGGAGTCGAGCCGGTCGGTCACCGACACCACGCCGTCCACCGAGCGGCACAGGTTCAGCACGATCGGCACGAGGTGCGGCTCGGGCACCGTGCCGCTGAGCACCACCCGGCCCTGCTCCACCTCGACGCCGATCTCGGCCGGGCTGACGCCGTCGATCCGCCCGAGCACCTCCTCGACGATCTCGCGCCGGATCACGTGGTCCTCGCGCAGGAACACCCGCAGGAGGTCCCCGCGGCTCACCACGCCGATGACCCTGCCGTCGTCGTCCAGCACCGGCAGGCGCTTCAGCCCGTGCCGGCTCATCAGCCGGGCCGCGGCGACCACGCTGGTGTCGGGTGTGGTGCAGACCGGCTGCGTCGTCATCAGGTCCGCCGCCGTGACCGCGCCGACCGGAGTCGCCTGCGCCGCCTCCGGGGCGGGCAGCAGGCCGCCCGGGTCCTCCTGGGCGGCCAGGGTGCGCAGCAGGTCGGCCTCGGAGACGACGCCGAGCGGCCGCCCGTCGGCGTCGACCACCGGCACGCCGGTGATGTCGTAGTCGGTCAGCAGCGCGACGATCTCCCGGAAACCGGTCTCGGGCGCGACCCGGACCACGGGACTGGTCATCACTGATTCGACGGTGGCATGCCGCAACGCCGGTTCACCTCGTCCAACGGGCTCCTCCGGCCGGTTCCTCCCGACCGGTACCCGCAGCATGACCCCCGGCGGCGGCGATCGCCAGGGGCCAAGGGGCCGAACGGGTGGGACCTACGGCCCTCCCGCCGAACGCGGTGATGACGGGCGGCCGGGAAGTCGGCCCCGCCGACGCTCAGGAGGGAACGGCGACCCCGTGCGCGGGCGTCCACACGGACCCGTCCATCGGCGCCGCCGCGGACACCGTCCCGCCATCCCGGACGGTGCAGCCATCACGTGATCGACTCGCCGGCCGCCCGCTCCTGGGCGCCTCACCCCCGAGGCGCCAACTCGGACTCGTAGTGGGGCAGTTCGACAGTGGTCACCTGCCTGCCCAGCGCCAGCATCCGGTCCAGGACCCAGCGCCGGTTCAGCAGCGCGTTGCGCACCCGCAGGCCGCCGGCGGTGCGCGGCGCCAGGAACGGGCCGGTGCGGTCGCCACCCTTCTGGCACCCCTGGGCGTAGCCGCGCAGCAGGCGCTCGTAGCGGGCGAAGGCGGCGCGGTGGTCGCCGCGCGCCCTGGCCAGTTCACCCGCGAGGACGTACGCGGCCACGACGGCGGTGCCGGTGCCCATTCCGCCGATGGTGGCGCCGCAGGCCGCGTCGCCGAGCAGGGCGATCCGGCCGGTCGACCACGCGGGGACGTCGGCCCGGCTGATCGAGTCGAAGTACAGCTCCGGCGCCTCGCGCAGGCCCTCCAGGAGCCGCGGCACCTCCCAGCCGAGGCCGTCGAACGCGGACCGGACGAGCTCCTTCTGCTGCGCCGTGTCGTGCCGGTCGTAGGCGAGTTCGGGCGACGCGAAGACGAAGAAGGCGCCGGCCCGGGCCGGGTCGCGGTGGTCGGCGCCGACCGAGGCGAGGCGGCCGGGCACGTTCAGCCCGATCGAACCGGACCCCGGCCCGAAGCCGTTGGGCAGCTGCCAGGTGGCCGCGTAGTACCCGAGGTGGCGGACGTGGCGCTCCTCGGGGCCGAAGGCGAGCCGGCGGACGTTGGAGTGCAGCCCGTCGGCGCCGATCACCAGGTCGAACTCGCGCTCCGCGCCGCGCCGGAAGGCCGCCCGGACGCCGCTGGGTGTCTCCTCCAAGGCGGTGATCGAGTCACCGAAGACGTACTCGGCGCGGGCGGCGCTGTACCGGTGCAGCAGCTGGGCCAGTTCGCCGCGCGGGACCTCCACGTCGCCGCCCGCGAACTCGGCGGGCAGGTGGAGGAGCCGGCGTCCGTCCGGGCCGACGAAGGTGATCGGGCTGCCGCCGGTGCCGAGGGCGCGCAGCTCGTCGAGCACGCCCATCCGCTCCAGCACGGTGAGGTGGGTCGCGCCACGGAAGTCGACGTCCTGCCCGCCGCCGCGCAGCGCGGGGGCCAGTTCGACGACGGTGACCTCGAAGCCGTACCGGCCGAGCCAGTGGGCGAGGGCGGGGCCGGCGATGCTCGCGCCCGAGATCAGGACCTTGGTGCTCATCGGAAACCACTCCGTCCCATAGGGGTCCAGAACTGCGTCCATCAGACACAGTTAAGCTGCTGTGTACGGTAGACACAGTTGATTCCGGACGCAAGGCCCCGAGGAGCGGACGTGGCAGCAGACGTGGACGAGCCGGCGAACGACACGGTGCGGCTGCTCTGGGGCCCACCGGCCAAGCCCACGCGCGGGCCGAAGCCGGCTCTGAGCCTGGAGCGGATCGCCGCGGCGGGCATCGAGGTCGCGGACGCGGAAGGCCTCGGCGCCGTCTCGATGCAGAAGGTGGCCGGGCTGCTCGACTACACGAAGATGGCGCTCTACCGCTACGTCCCCGGCAAGGCGGAACTGGTCGCGCTCATGGTCGAGTTCGCCGTCGCCGAGCCGCCGGGCTCGCCCGCGGGCGGCCACTGGCGGGACCAGCTCACCGCGTGGGCCGCGGAGTTGATGCGGTCGTTCGTCGCCCACCCGTGGCTGCTCGACGCCACCGTCGGCCCCCGCGTGATGGGCCCGAAGGAACTCGCCTGGCTGGAGCGGATCGTGTCCGCCCTGGACGGCCACGGCCTCACCGGCGCCGAGCGCATGGACGCCGCCGTCCTGCTCGCCGGGCACGTCCGCGGCATCGCCCAGCAGGCCCGCGCCGCCGGGGCGGACGGCTCCCCCGAGGCCCGGCTCCTCGCGGCCCTCGGCGTCCTGGTCCAGCGGCACGCCGACGACTACCCCGCCCTCGCCGCCGCCATGGCCGAACCGGGCGGCCGGGACAACGCGCTGGACTTCGGCCTCGCCCGCATCCTGGACGGCCTGGAAGCCCTGATCGACCGCCGCACCGGGCAGCCGTGAGCAGCCGTAATCCGGTCGAACCAGCCCCGGCACGGTCGCTACGATGCCGCCCCATGGCGATGTTCGTGCACCTGACCTCGACCGCTGACGCACCCCGGGTCCGCCGCGCCGGCATCCGGGCCGACAGCCGCGGGCAGGGCGGCGGGCGCGGCGTGTACTGCTTCCCCGTTCTGCCCTCGTACACGCTGACCCACCAGTGGCTGCGCGAGCTGGCCCGGTTCGGCACCCGGGGCGGGCTCGTCGCGGTGCACGTCCGCCTACCCGACGACGAACCGGTCCTGGCCGGCCACTACCGGGACCGCGCCAAGGACGCCCAGCGCCACATGCCGGCCGCCGAGGCGGTGCGCCGGATCCGCGCGCTGGCGGACCCGCGCGGCTGGGAGGTGTTCCTGCCCCGCGCGGTGGGCGCCCGCGAGATCCACCGGATCCGCACCGCGCCCCAGGTCACCGGCTGGCGCTACCTCCCGGACGCCCACGGCACCCGCCCCTGCACGTGCTTCGGCTGCCGGATCCGGGGCGAGTACGGCGGCCGCCGCCTGCGCGAACGCCACCCGCACCCGCTGGACGGCCCGCCCCCGCCGGTGCGCGTCCTGCTGGCCCGCATCGACGCCGCCGGCACCCCGGGCGACCCGGCCGAACTCCGCGCCGCCCTCCACTGGTTCTCGCTGCGCCGCCGGGGCCCCGTCGACCGCGTCGCCCACCTCGCCGCCCACCCCGACCCCGACGTCCGCGAGGCACTCGTCCGGGCCGTCTGCGGCTGGTCCACCCCGGGCACGCGGGAGCTCCTCACCGCTCTCGCCGCCGACCCCCACCCCGACGTCCGCGAAGCCGCCGAAGCGGTCCTGGACGACAACGACTGAGCCGCAGAGCCCTCAGTACCCCTCCCGCACCTCGAACGCCCCGCTGCTCCGGTTCACGGAGGGCTCCTCGGGGTCCGTCACGCTGCGCCCCGCGGTCACTTCCGTGTCCCACGTGCCAAGGACTCGCATCCCGTGATCTCCACTCCCGTGATCTCCACCCGCCGAGCGTGGCACACGCCACCGACACCCAGGGGGGCGCGCGGGGCGCCGCCGCACAACCGCCCGCCCGCGCCACGACCTGCGAAGTCCTCGTCCGTGCACGTCCGCTGCCCTAGCGTGGCGGGACGCGAGCCGCCCAGTCCGGGAGTGAGATGCCCACACGCCGTTGCCCGCGCCTGCGGTCGGTCCTGGTCGCGCTGGCGCTGGCGCTCACGGCGTGCGGCAGCGGCGGCACCACCACCGGCCCGGCGACGCTCGACTGGTACAACTTCCCCGACGACTCCGGCGCCCTCCAGCAGGCCGCCGACGCCTGCGGCCGGGCCTCGGGCGGGCGCTACACGATCCGCTACGACAAGCTCCCGCGCACCGCCGACGGCCAGCGCCAGCAGCTCGTCCGCCGCCTCGCCGCGCACGACGCCGGCGTGGACATCCTGGGGCTGGACGTCACCTGGGCGCCGGAGTTCGCGGAGGCGGGCTGGATCCGCGCGTGGACCGGCGCGCAGAAGGACGAGGTCACCGCCGACACCCTGCCCGCCGCGCTGAAGACGGCCACCTGGAAGGACCGCCTCTACGCCGCGCCCTACAACTCCAACACCCAACTCCTCTGGTACCGCGACGACCTCACCCCCACCCCGCCCCGCACGTGGGCCGAGTTGCTCGCACAGGCGGACGCCCTGGCGAAGGAGGGCAAGCCTCACTACGTCGAGGTGCAGGGCGCCCGGTACGAGGGCCTGACCGTCTGGTTCAACACCCTCGTCAGCAGCGCCGGCGGCTCCGTGCTCACGCCCGACGCCGATGCGCCCTCCCTCGGTCAGCCCGCCGTCACCGCCGCCGGCATCATCCGCGACCTCGCCCGCTCCCCCGCCGCCGACCCGTCGCTCGCCAACCAGATGGAGGACCAGAACCGGCTCGCGGTGGAGTCCGGCACCGCCGCGTTCGAGGTCAACTACCCGTTCGTCTACCCTGCGATGAAGGCCGACCGCCCCGACCTCTTCGCCCACTTCCGCTGGGCGCCCTACCCCGCCGTGACCGCGGACCGCCCGGCCGCCGTGACGATCGGCGGCATCAACCTCGCGGTCGGCGCCTACAGCCGGCACCCGGGCCTCGCCCACGAGGCGACGCTCTGCCTGCGCAACCGCGACAACCAGCTCGTCAACGCGCTCAAGGGCGGGCTCCCGCCGTCCCTCCGGAGCCTCTACACCGCACCGGAGCTGACCGGCAGCTACCCCTTCGCCGCCGACGTCCTCACCGCCCTCGACAACGCCTCCCTCCGCCCGCGCACGCCCGCCTACCAGAACGTCTCGATCGCCATCGCCCACGCACTCTCCCCGCCCTCCGCCGTGGACCCGCGACGCACCGTCGCCGACCTGTCCGGCCAGATCAAGGACGCACTCGGCTCGAAGGGGCTGATCCCGTGACCATCACCCGGGCCGACCCGAAGAGGGCCTCCGCCGGTTCCCGCCAGGAGCGCCGCCTCGGCTGGCTGCTGTGCGCCCCGGCCGTCCTCGTGATGACGGCCGTGACGGCCTACCCGGTCGGCTACGCCGTCTACCTCTCCCTCCAGCGCTACGACCTGCGCTTCCCACAGCGGGCGCGGTTCGTCGGGTTCGCCAACTACGCGGACGTGCTGTCGAGTCCGTACTGGTGGCAGGCGCTGTGGGTGACCACCCTGATCACGGTCGTCTCGGTGACGATCGAGCTCGTGCTCGGCCTCGCGCTCGCCCTGGTGATGCACCGGACGATCCGGTGGCGCGGCACCGTCCGCACCGCCGTCCTCGTGCCGTACGGCATCGTGACGGTGGTCGCCGCGTACTCGTGGCAGTACGCCTGGACTCCCGGCACCGGCTACCTGGCCGCCCTGCTGCCGCCGGGCAGCGCGCCGCTCACCGACCACTGGCAGGCGATCGGGCTGATCATCCTCGCCGAGGTGTGGAAGACCACCCCGTTCATGGCGCTCCTGCTGCTCGCGGGCCTCGCCCTCGTGCCGGAGGAGACGCTGCGCGCCGCGCAGGTGGACGGCGCGGGCCCCGCGCAGCGCCTGCGCCTGGTCGTCCTGCCGCTGATGAAACCCGCGGTCCTCGTGGCGCTGCTCTTCCGCACGCTCGACGCGTTCCGCGTCTTCGACGACATCTACGTGCTGACCGGCGGCTCCGACAACACCGGTTCGGTCTCCATCCTCGGCTACGACAACCTGTTCACCGCGCTCAACCTCGGCATCGGATCGGCGATCTCGGTGCTGATCTTCCTGTGCGTGGCGGCGATCACGCTCGTCTTCGTCAAGGTGTTCGGCGCCGCGGCGCCCGGCGGCGGGGAGGAGCGGCGATGAGCGCCGACACCCGGCGCCGGGCCGGATGGACGCTCGTCGACATCGTCGTCGTGCTCTACGCGCTGTTCCCGGTCTGGTGGATCGCCGCGCTCTCCTTCAAGGACCCGAGCACCCTCACCGACGGCGACTTCGTGCCCCGCCGCTGGACGCTGGAGAACTACCGCGGCATCTTCCGCACCTCCGAGTTCACCCGAGCGCTGCTCAACTCCGTCGGCATCGCCGTCATCGCCACCACCGTCGCCGTCGCGCTCGGCACCATGGCCGCCTACGCCGTCGCCCGGCTGCGCTTCCCCGGCAAGCGGCTGCTGATCGGCATGTCGCTGCTGATCGCGATGTTCCCGCCGATCTCGCTGGTCTCCCCGCTCTTCGACATCGAGCGCGTGCTGGGTCTGTTCGACACCTGGCCCGGCCTGATCATCCCCTACATGACCTTCTCGCTGCCCCTGGCGATCTACACCCTCTCCGCGTTCTTCCGGGAGATCCCGTGGGACCTGGAGAAGGCCGCCCGGGTCGACGGCGCCACGCCCTGGCAGGCGTTCCGGCTGGTCATCGCCCCGCTGGCAGCACCCGGGGTGTTCACCACCGCGATCCTCGTCTTCATCTTCTGCTGGAACGACTTCCTGTTCGCGATCTCGCTCACCTCCACCCGCGCCGCGCGGACCGTCCCGGCGGCGATCGCGTTCTTCACCGGCAGCTCGCAGTTCCAGCAGCCGACCGGGTCGATCGCCGCGGCGGCCATGGTGATCACCGTCCCGATCGTGGTCTTCGTGCTGCTCTTCCAGCGGCGCATCGTGGCCGGCCTGACCGCCGGCGCAGTGAAGGGGTGACCGATGGCCGAACTCGTCCTGGACGGACTCACCAAGCACTACCCGGACGGCGCGGTCGCCGTCCAGGGCGTCGATCTGACCATCGCGGACGGGGAGTTCGTGATCCTGGTCGGCCCGTCCGGGTGCGGCAAGTCCACCACCCTCAACATGATCGCGGGCCTGGAGGACATCACCACGGGCATCCTGCGGATCGACGGCCGGGTCGTCAACGACCTCGCCCCGAAGGACCGCGACATCGCCATGGTGTTCCAGAGCTACGCCCTCTACCCGCACATGACGGTACGCCAGAACATGGGCTTCGCCCTGCGGTTGGCCGGCACGGACAAGGCGGAGATCGCCCGCAAGGTCGAGGAGGCCGCCCGCGTCCTCGACCTCACCGAGCACCTGGAGCGCCGCCCGGCCCAGCTCTCCGGCGGCCAGCGCCAGCGGGTCGCGATGGGCCGGGCCATCGTCCGCGCGCCGAAGGCCTTCCTGATGGACGAGCCGCTGTCCAACCTGGACGCCCAGCTGCGGGTCCAGATGCGCACCCAGATCGCCCGCCTCCAGCGCCGCCTCGGCACCACGACCGTGTACGTCACCCACGACCAGGTCGAGGCGATGACGCTCGGCGACCGCGTCGTGGTGATGCGCGGCGGGGTCGTCCAGCAGGTCGGCGCGCCGCAGGAGCTGTACGACCACCCGGTGAACCTGTTCGTCGCCGGGTTCATCGGCTCGCCCGCCATGAACGTCCTGGACGCCACCCTGGAGGAGGGCGCACTGCGCACCGCGCTGGGCGAGCTGCCGCTCGACGACCGGCTGCGGAGGCGGCTGGAGGGGGCCGACGCGCCGCGCCGGGTGGTGGTGGGCATCCGCCCGGAGCACTTCGAGGACGCCTCGCTGCTGGAGCACCCGCCCGGCGGGCGGACGGTGACGGTGGGTGTCGAGGTGCTGGAGTCGGTCGGCTCGGACGTGTTCGTGCACTTCACCGCCGAGGGCGGGCCCGAGGTCGTGGCCCGGATCGGCACCGCCACCCGGGCCGCCGAGGGCCGCCCGCTGGAGCTGTGGGTGGACACCGCCCGGCTGCACGTCTTCGACCCCGGCACGGGCGCCGCGCTCACCTCCGCGGCCCGCTGACCAGTGGCGCACCCCACCGACGTGCCAGTCCGGCCGAACCGGGCGATCATGGGACGGACCCCGCCCGAAAGGTGGACCGCGATGTTCCAGCTCCTGTGGATTCTGCTCATCGGCTTCGTGCTGGGCGTGCTGGCCAAGCTGTTCCTGCGCGGGCCGCAGCCGATCCCGTGGTGGCTGACGATGCTGCTGGGCGCCGCCGGCGCCTGGCTCGGCAACGCGGTCTCCGGCTGGATCGGCGTGCGTCACACCTCGGGCGTCGACTGGATCCGGCACTTCCTCCAACTCGGTTTCGCCGTGGCCCTGGTGGCCTTCGTCGCCCCGGCATGGACCAGATCGCGACCCAGCCGTTAGGGGTTGCCGGTGCCAGGTGCGGGACTCCCGCCGGGGACCGGCCGCTCAGCCCACGTGCACGGCCGGGCGCCGGCTGCGGTCGGGCTCGGCCTCGCGCAGCACCTCGCGCGTGACCGGCGCGATCTCGCCCTGCCCGAGGAGGAAGAACCGCAGGAACTGGGCGAAGGGGTTGCCCTCGGTCCACTCGAAGTAGATGTGCGGCTGCTGCCCCGTCAGGTCCCGGACCCGGAGCAGCAGCGCCGCCAGCGCGTTCGGCACGCTGGAGCTCTCCAGTGCCAGCACCCGGTAGCGGTCGTGCAGCACCTCGCCGTGGACGGTCAGTGCGGCCTCGAAGTCGGACGGGTCGAGCACCGTGACCTCGACGAAGACCAGGTCGTCCTCGGCCGGGATGTCGTTGTCGGCGCGGATCTGGCGGATCTTGTCCCGGTACTCGGCGAGGTCGCGGCTGTTCGGCTCGTTGGCGATCAGCCGCAGCGGCCGGTGGGTGTAGTCGCGGACGAAGCGCTCGGCCGTCTCGTCCAGCACGACGTCCGTGACGCGCAGTTCGAAGGCGCGCTTGAGCCGCGAGAGGAAGGAGACCAGCATGATCCCGGCGATGAAGCAGGCGCCGATCTTCACACCGTCGGACCGTTCGACGATGTTGACGGCCGTGGTGTAGAGGAACACCGCGGCGATCACGGCGAAGGTGATGCTCCAGCGCTTCTCCCTCGCCTTGCGGGCGGCGATGGTGACGGCGACCGCGGCGGAGCTGATCAGCACCAGCACGCCGGTCGCGTACGCGCCGCCCTGGGCGTCCACGTTGGCATCGAAGATCCACGTCACGAGGAAGGCGATCAGGGTGAGCACGATGACCGTCGGCCGCACGGCGCGCGCCCAGTGCGGGGCCATGCCGTAGCGGGGCAGGTAGCGCGGCATGAGGTTCAGCAGCCCGGCCATCGCGGAGGCGCCGGCGAACCAGAGGATGGCGATGGTCGACAGGTCGTAGATGCTGCCGAAGGCGCTGCCCAGGTACTCGTGGGCCAGGTAGGCGAGGGCTCGTCCGTTGGCCGGGCCGCCGCTCTTGAAGTCGTCCTTCGGGATGAGCAGCGTCGTGATGAGGCTCGTGGTGATCAGGAAGACGCTCATGATCACGGCGGCGGTCGTGAGCAGTTTCCGAGCGCCGCGGATCCGCCCGGTCGGCTTCTCCTCGGTGTCGTCGGGATCGCCCTCGATGTGGGGCATCACGGCGACGCCGGTCTCGAAGCCGGAGAGACCGAGCGCGAGTTTCGGGAAGACGACCAGCGCCACGCCGATCATGGCGAAGGCGTTGCCGTGCTCGGCGGTGAGCCCGTCGGTCCAGTCACCGAACACGTGCGGGGCCTTGACGACGTGCCAGAGTCCGTTGACCACCACCACGACGTTGAGCGCGAGGTAGACGGCGACGAGCACGACGGCCAGGCCGATCGCCTCGCTGAAACCCTTGAGGAACACCCCGCCGAGCATCGCGACCAGGATCAGGGTGAGCATCACCTGCTTGCCGGTCAGGGCGCTGTGCAGGTGGGGGTTCTCGATCAGGTGCGCGGTCGCGTCGGCGGCCGACAGGGTGATCGTGATCATGAAGTCGGTGGCGGCGAAGCCGAGCAGCGTCAGCACGAAGAGCTTGCCCTGCCAGAACGACAGCAGCCGTTCCAGCATCGCGATCGAGCCCTCGCCGTGCGGGCTCTCCACGGCCACCCGCCGGTAGACCGGCAGCGCGCCGAACAGCGTGACGAGCACCAGCACGATCGTCGCGACCGGCGACAGCAGGCCGGCGGCGAGCGCCGCGATGCCGGGCTGGTAGCCGAGGGTGGAGAAGTAGTCGAGGCCGGTCAGGCACATGACCCGCCACCAGTGCGCGCCCTTCTCGTGCGGGGCCTGCGCGTGCGGACCGGGGTGCTGCTTGGCCATGTCCGCCAGGCCTTCCAGCATCCAGGCCCGGAACCTCGCGCCGCGCGTCGGAGGCACCACCCCCGGATCGGCCGAACCCGACGAAACCACGTACACCCCTGTCCATGAGCTCGTGTCGACGACGCGGCCGGGCCGCCCACGGCTCCGGACCCCCTGGCCGCCGGGCGGGCGGCCCGGTCAGGCTAAGGGACCCGAACGCCGCCGCCGCGGAGCCTCACGACCGGACGCGCCGGTGTGCCCCCGGACGGCCCTCTCCGGTGGCGGACGGCCGCGGACCGTGCATCGACCCGGCGCGGCGGTTCCGACATGATGACCGGAAAGGGTGAGGATGTCCGCGCACCGTGACGCACGGGTGCACGAATGGAGAACACGGAGACGGGCCCAAGGAGGTCGGCGTGGCGGACGAACGGGCGGAACCGAGCCGGCGGGGGGTCCTCGGTCTGGGCCTGATGGCGGCGGCCCTCACCTCCTGCGGCACACACCATCCCGACGCGCCCGCCACCCCGCTCCCCTCCCCCGATCCCGGCGTCACCACCCCACAGCGGGCCGGTCTCAAGGACGACCGGGAACCCGAGCAGTCGCTCCCCGGCAACCCGGACTGGGAGATCACCGACCCCGGCCCGGCCGGCGCGATCGAGGGCTTCGCCGACCGGGTCAGCGTGCTGCCGGGCGAGCCGGTCGGCCTGCACGTCTCCACCCCGGCCGCCGCGTTCACCGTCTCCGCCTACCGGATCGGCTGGTACGGCGGCGCCCGCGCCCGCCTGGTCTGGCGCCGCGAGCACGTGCCGGGCGCGAAGCAGCCCGCGCCGCACGTGGACGGCACGACCCGCACCGTCCTCACCGGCTGGCAGCGGACCCTTGCCGTCGACACGGCCGGCTGGCCCGAGGGCGCGTACCTGCTGCGCCTGGACGCCGAGGACGGCTCCGGCCGGCGCTACGTCCCGCTCACCGTCCGCTCGGCCGTCACCGCCGGGAGGACGGTGGTGATGAGCGCCCCGGCGACGTGGCAGGCGTACAACGAGTGGGGCGGGTACAGCCTCTACAACGGCCCGACCGGCGGCCTCGCCACCCGCTCGCTGAAGGTCACCTTCGACCGACCGTACGAATACGACCACGGCGCCGGGCTGTTCCTGGTGTACGAGGCGCCGCTGGTCGCCCTCGCCGAGAAGCTCGGCATCCCCCTCGCGTACACGACCGGGATCGACGTCGCCCGCGAGCCGGCGCTGCTGCGCGACGCCACCGCCGTCCTGTCGCTCGGACACGACGAGTACTGGTCCCCCGAGCAGCGCGCGAACGTCGTCGCGGCCCGGGACGCCGGCACCAACCTGGCCGTCCTGGGCGCGAATTGCTGCTTCCGCCGGGTCCGGTTCGAGCCCACCGACCTCGGCCCGGACCGCACGGTGGTCTGCTACAAGGACGCCTGGGCGAGCGACCCCGGGTACAAGGCGGGCGCGCCGGCGACCACCGACTTCCGCGCCGGCCCGGGCGCCGACCCGGAGAGCTCGATGCTCGGCGTCATCTACGACGGCTACCCCGTGGACGCGCCCTACGTCGTCGGCGCACCCGACCACTGGGCGTTCGAGGGCACCGGCGTCGCGGCGGGCGCGTCCTTCCCGCACCTGGTCGGCGTCGAGTACGACAAGGTGGACACCGCCTTCCCGGTCCCGCGCCCGATCGAGGTGATCGCCCACTCCCCCGTGGTCTGCGAGGGCCGCCACTCGCACGCCGACACCGCGTACTACACCGTCCCGAGCGGCGCCGGGGTGTTCGCCACCGGGACGATGCGCTGGGTGGAGACGCTCGACGCGCACGGCCCCGGGGGCACCAGCGCCGACCACGGCATCGACGCCCGGGCCGGCGACCTGGTGCGCAAGGTCACCGAGAACGTCCTGCGCGCCTTCGCCGCCGGCCCGGCCGGACGCACCCACCCCGCCCGCGACAACCTCGCGGCCGTCTACGGCGGGCCGTAGCCCGTCAGCCGGTGGCCGGGGCAGTAGCGGTCCCCCCGAGTCTCCGCGGCGGTGGATCGAACAGGTAATGGCCTCACCCAAGCATCCATCGCAGTCGAACCGATCTCCGACGCCGGATCGCCCGTCCTCCGCCCGGTGCCCTGGAGCGGAAGCGCTCACGGGCGCGGATACACTCGCACGGTCCAATCAGTAGATCACGGACACCTGTGAGGCGGGGCACGGGTGCCGTCCGGAAAGCGCGTGAGGGAACAGAGCATGGTCGAGGCCTCCCCCAAGGTCGTTGTCGTCGTCCCCACGTACAACGAGCGGGAGAACCTTCCGGTCCTCGCGGGCCTGCTGGCGCAACTGCCGGTGCCGGACCTGCACCTGCTGGTGGTCGACGACAACTCCCCGGACGGCACCGGCGAGCTGGCCGACAAGCTGGCGGCCGGATCGGACGGCCGGATCGGCGTGCTGCACCGCACCGAGAAGGACGGCCTCGGCCGGGCCTACCTCGCGGGCATGGCCCGGGCGCTGGACGAGGACGCCGACGTCGTCGTGCAGATGGACGCCGACCTGTCGCACCCGGCCTCGGCGATACCCGAGATGGTGAGGACCCTCCTCGCCGGCGACACCGCCGTGGTGCTCGGCTCCCGCTACGTGCCCGGCGGTTCGACCGCCTCGGAGTGGCCGTGGCACCGCAAGGCCCTGTCCGCGTGGGCCAACTTCTACGTCAACACGATCCTCGGCCTCGGCGTCCGGGACGCCACCGCCGGCTTCAAGGCCTGGCGGGCGAGCACGCTGCGGGCGATCGACCTGCCGACCGTGCAGAGCAACGGCTACTCGTTCCAGGTCGAGATGAACTACCGCGTGATCAAGCGCGGGATGACGATCCGCGAGGTGCCGATCCGCTTCGAGGAGCGGGTCGAGGGCGCGTCCAAGATGAGCATCGGGGTCCAGGTCGAATCCGCCCTCGCCCCCTGGAAGCTGCGCCTGGGCCGCCGCAACTCCTGACGCCGGCGCGGGCATCCGGGTGCCCTCGGGTGCGATCGGCGGTGTGAACCGCGGTTGCGGGGAAAGAAGGGCGGCATGGCCCTTCTCCCGGAGTCCTTCACGGCCGCCGTCCGTCGTGGCGCCCGAGAACCGTTCGTCGTCCAGACCGTCCGGGCGACGGTCGCGGCCACCCTGTCCTACGCGGTGGCGACGCGCCTGAGCAGCGAGCCGGCCCCGCTGACGGCGCCGCTCACCGCGCTGCTGGTGGTGCAGGTCACCGTCTACTCGACGCTCAAGACCAGCATCCGCCGGGTCAACTCGGTGGTCGTCGGCGTGCTGATCGCGATCGGCTTCAGCGCCGTGGTGGGACTCTCGTGGTGGAGCCTCGGGCTGATCATCCTCGCCTCGCTGACGATCGGCCGGTTCGTCCGGGTCGAGGAGTTCGTCCAGGAGGTCGCGATCAGCGCGATGCTGATCCTCGGCGTCACCAAGCTCGCCTCGCAGGCCTGGGACCGGGTGCTGGAGACGCTCATCGGCGCCGCCGTCGGACTCCTCTTCAACCTGTTGTTCGCGCCGCCGGTCTGGGTGGACACCGCGGGCGCGTCGATCGAGGACCTCGCCCGGCGGGCCCGGCAGCTGCTGGTGGACATCGCCGAGGAGCTGGGCCGCCCCATCCCGGTCGCCGTCGCCGTCGAGCGGCTGCACGAGGCCCGCCGGCTGGACCAGGCGATCGTCGGGGTCGACGCGGCCCTGCGCCAGGCCGAGGACAGCCTGCGGTTCAACCCCCGGATCAGCGAGGGGCTGCTGTCCCGCCTGGTGCTGCGCACCGGCCTGGACACGCTGGAGATCTGCGTGGTGGTCATCCGGGTGCTGGCGCGCTCGCTGACCGACCTGGCGAAGCAGCGCGGGCCCGGCGAGCGGCTGTTCGCGCCGGAGGTCGCGGTGGCGCTGGAGGAACTGCTGGCGCACATCGGCGGCGCGATGGTGAGCTTCGCGGTGCTGGTGACCACCCAGGTGAGCCGCAACGCCGAGGAGGCCGAGCAGCGGCTGACCGCCGAACTCGCGGCCGCCTGGGCCTGCCGGGAGAACGTGGCCCGGCTGCTGCTGCGCCAGGTGCAGGAGCACCCGGAGGCCTGGCAGCTGCACGGTTCGCTGCTCGCCGAGGTGGACCGGATCCTCGACGAGATGGACCTGGAGCACCGCAGCCGGCGGCTGATGGAGGAGCTGGACCGGGCGTCGGTGGCGAACCGGGAGCGGTTCTCGCGGTTCGCCGGGCTGCGGGGGTGGGTACGCGGCGAGCGGAGGCGCCCGGCCACCGTGGCCGGGCGCTGAACCCGGGCCGTCGTCAGGGCATCGTCCACGGCTCCTGCGGCAGCGGGTGGCCGGTCTCCAGGTAGGTCTTGAGGTTGGAGAGGACGGCCTCCCAGCCCTTGGCCGCCTGCGCCACCTCGTCCTCGTCGGCGAGGTGCTCGTGGGTGACGGTGAGCCGGGTGAGGTCCCGCCAGCCCTCGATCGCGAAGGTGACCCGGGACGGCCCGGCCGGGCTCGGTGCGTCCGGCGAGGCCCAGGTGGTGACCAGCCGGTGCGGGCGGTCGGCGGTCTCGACGTTGCCGATGACGTCCGCGATCCCGGAGTCGTCCGCGCGCTGGTGCTCCCAGGGCGCGCCGGGCAGCCAGGTGGAGACGTTGCGGTGGCCCCAGTAGAGACCGGACTCGTCGGCGTTGGTGAGGGCGTGCCACACGCGTTCGGGTCTGGCACGCAGGTAAAGGGCGGTGCGGTACGCGGGGGCGGCCATGGCGCCTCAGCCCTTGGCCGCGTCGAGCGGCGGCTGGATCTCGGTCTTCTGCATGCGCCCGACGGTAGCGGCGGGGTCCGACGGTCGGGCCGAGCCACGGCCGGGGGTCACCGGTTCGGCGCCCCCGGCCGCCTCGACGGCTACGGCTCAGTGCACCCAGCCCGCGTAACGGCGAACGAAGCGCTGGCC
Source organism: Kitasatospora sp. NPDC001660 (assembly GCF_053596725.1). NCBI lineage: Bacteria > Bacillati > Actinomycetota > Actinomycetes > Kitasatosporales > Streptomycetaceae > Kitasatospora > Kitasatospora sp. NPDC001660. The sequence continues at coordinate 20,193 of NZ_JBSFGU010000008.1, forward strand.
GGTGTGAGCGGTGACGACGACGTCGTAGCGGCCCTGCGGGTCCAGCGGCCAGGCGATGTTGGCCTGCCGGCCGGGCTTGACCCACACGGTCTGCGTGGTGCCCGCGAAGTCGTTGGGCGCGGCGGTGAAGGCGACGTCGGTCAGGCCGTCGTTGGCCACCTGGAGGGTGAGCTTGACGTCGCCGCGCAGGTCGGCGGTGACGATCGGCACGCCGATGTCGTTCTGGCCGTCCTGCCCGTCGCGGACGACGGTGCCGGCGAAGCGGCGGACGAAGCCGTCCGGGCCGTGCACGGTGAAGTCGTAACGGCCGTCGGTGGCCGCGGCGTCCCACACGTACGTGGCGGTGGCGCCGGGCGCGACGGTGAACGGGGTGCCCGCGAACGGGAACACGATGTTCGGGTACACGGTGTAGGGGAAGGCCACCGAACCGTCGTTGCTCATCGTGCAGGTGACCTTGCCGGTCTTCCGGTCCACCTCGGCGTCGGCCCACGGCTGGTACGGCAGCGGGCGGTGCGGGCGGTCGCCGCGCTCCTGGACGGGCATCGACTGGGCGCCGACGGCCGGCAGGGCGACGCCCGGCAGCTTGGTGCCCGCGTCGGCCCTGGCCATCAGGGCGTTGGTGTCGGGCAGCCGCGGGATCGAGAAGTCCGGTGCGGCGAAGTCGAAGCAGCTCGTGAGGTCGCCGCAGACGGCCCGGCGCCAGGCGGAGATGTTGGGCTCGGCGACCCCGGTGACGACCTCCATGAAGCGCAGCACCGAGGTGTGGTCGAAGACCTGGGAGTTGACCCAGCCGCCGCGCGACCACGGGGAGGCGACCCACAGCGGCACGCGGTTGCCGAGGCCGATCGCCCGCCCCTGGGTGAACTCCTCGGGCGTGCCGGCCTCGGGGGTGGGCGGGACCATGTGGTCGAAGTAGCCGTCGTTCTCGTCGTACATGACGAGGAAGACGGTGTGCTGCCACACCTTCGGGTTGGACATCAGCGACTGCAGCGCCATGTCCACCCAGTGCGCGCCGTAGGCCGGGCCGGCCTCCGGGTGCTCGGAGAACAGGTAGGGCGCGACCAGCCAGGAGATGGTCGGCAGGGTGCCGTCCTTGCAGTGCCGGTCGAAGTCGGCCGGGTCGAACTTGGTCATCGCGTTGATGTAACGCGGGTCCGTGGTGGGGAAGTTGTGGAACTGCTTGAAGTAGGAGAGCGCGTTGTCGTCGTAGTCGCCGGTGCGGTCGTCCTTGCTGGGGTTGTGGTAGACGCGCCAGCTGATGCCCGCCCGCTCCAGGCGCTCGGCGTAGGTGGTCCAGTCGGCGACGGGGTTGTCGGTGACCGGGGTGTTGTCGATCCAGGGGCCGGTGGTGCCGTCGCGGCCGGGGCCGGCGGTGCCGGTCCACAGGTAGAGGCGGTTGGGGTCGGTCGGACCGGCGAGGGAGGTGAAGTAGGCGTCGCACAGGGTGAACGCGTCGGCCAGGGCGTACTGGTAGGGGATGTCGTCGCGCGTGAAGTAGCCCATGGTGCGCTCGCCCTTGGCGGCGATCCACTTGTTCATCGCGCCGTTGTTGATGGCCTGGTGGCCGGTGGCCCAGTCGTGGGCGAGACCGCCGGCGTTCTGCGCGTTGTACTTGGAGGTGTCCATCCGGTACGGCAGCATCACCCCGCCGTCGCTGCGGCGGCTGTCGGGCTGGCGGAACACGTCGGTGCCGTCCGGGAACTGGAGCGCCTGCTTGTCGCCGTAGCCGCGCACGCCGTTCAGGGTGCCGAAGTAGTGGTCGAAGCTGCGGTTCTCCTGCATGAGGACGACGACGTGCTTGACGTCCTTGATCGTGCCGGTGAGTTCGTCGGACCCGGGTGCCGGGGCCGCGTTCGCGGGGGTCGCGGCGAGGCCGGTCAGCGCGGCGGCGCCGGCGGCCGCGGTGGCGCCGACGAAGGTGCGGCGGGAGAGTTCGGACATGGCGAACTGGCCTCTCAGAGCTGGAAGGTGGCGACGGCGGCGGCGGTGTCGGACGGCCACTCGTTGGCCGCGGTGTTCGGCTCGGGCTGCGGCCAGTCGGCCACGAGGGTGTGCGCCTCGACGAGCTTCAACGGGCCCGCGTACTGCACGTAGTCGATGCGGTCCTGCGGCTCGGGCTTGGCACCGCGCTGCTTGCGGGTGGGCGACCAGGTGGCAGCCGGAACCTTGACCGGATCCGGGCTCTCCTCGCGCAGCGTGTCGGTCAGCCCGGCGGCCTGGAACTCCTTGCTGACGGGCCAGTCGACCGCGCCGACACCGCCGTGCGCGGCGGCGGTGGCGGCCGTCCAGTCCAGGTGGGAGGGCGAGGAGAGCGCGCCGGCGAGCACCACCGGGGTGTGCTTGGCGATGTCGGCGCGGACGGCCGCGGCCAGCGCCTTCGCCTGCTTCATCCGGACGGAGCCGTTCTCGACGGCCTGCGCCTGCGCGGCGGTGCGGCCGTCCTGGATGCCGTACGGGCCGTAGTCGGCCTCGTCGAGGTGTGCGGACCAGAAGCGGACGGTCCGTCCGCCGGGCAGCTGCACGGTCGCCGCGGCGGCGGGCAGGTCGGCCGTCGCCGGGGTGATGTCGGCCAGCGGGTGGCGGCTGAGGATCCCGACGCTGCCGGGACTCTGGTAGGCGTACCAGCCGAGCGCGTCCGCGAGGGTCCGCGCCTGGGTGCCGGCGGTCTCCTGGAGCGCCACGACGTCGAGGCCCTGGGCGAGCACCACGCGCAGTTGCTTCTCCAGCGCGTCGGTGTAGCCGGTGCCCGCGTCGTGCAGGTTCCAGCTCGCGGTCTTGAGGCGCAGCGGTCCGGCCGGGTCGGCGACCGGGATCAGCACGGTGACGGTGTCGGTCGCGCCGGCGCTGTCCTTGACGCCGACGACGACGATCTCGGGGTTCTTGCCGGCGGCGGCCGAGGGCGCGGTGCCGGTGAGGGTGCCGTCGGCGGCGACCGAGGCCCACGCCGCGCCGCCGACCTTGCGGAAGGCGGCGGTGCCCGCCGGGTTGCCGGCCGGGCGGGACCACAGGCCGCCGAGCTTGACGGACACCGCGGCGCCGGGGGCGACCGGGGCGGCGGTCAGCGAGTCGACGGCGGCGTGCGGGCGGACCACCGCGGGCTTGGGGCGGAAGCTGAACGGCGCGGTCCGGGCGAGGATGCCGTAGCCGTCCTTGGCCAGCAGGTAGGCGGTGTACGGGCCTCCGGTGAGCGCCGAGGTGTCGAGCTGGACGTCGCCGGAGCCGGCCGGGGTGTACTTCCACAGCAGGGAGGAACCGGTGCCGGGCTCGCGGCTGCCGTCGTAGATGCCGACCCAGTTCTTGGCGTCGGGGGCGTCGGTGGTCCAGTGGAAGGTGAGCCGGTCGCCTTCGGTCGGGTTGGCGGGTGCGGTGAGGGTCAGGGCGCTGCCTGCGGCCACGGTTGTCCTGTCCGCCGCCGGGGAGGCCGGGTCCGCCGGGATCGTCGGGGATCACCGGGGGCCGGTTCCGCGCGCGGCTGGTCACGGAGGCTGAGGAGGGGAGCCACAGTTGGCTGTACAACTGCGGGCGCCCTCATTCATCCGAAAGTCAGCGACCGGAACGTGAACGACGCGTGACGCACCATCGGGCGGTTCGGGAACTCCGGGACTTGCGGGTGTTCGAGCGAGCTTCGGAGGATCTGCCCGGATTCCCCCGATACGGCCCCTGACCTGCGGCGATCCACCACCTATTCCGCTGGCGGAGGACCCTTCCGCCCATTAGGCTCGGCGCGCCCGCCCCGCTCGGGGCGACGGCCCGACCGGCCGGAGCGCGGCGTGCGCGCCCGGCGGCCCCAGGAGTGGACCAATTCTGATGATGTGTGCGGTGTGCGGGGCTCGCCCTGCCGCGATCCCGAACCGGCGCTGCTGGAGCTGCACCGAGGCCGACCCCACGTGGCCGAGGGCGTACCGCTCGCCCGTCGTGCCGGCGATCCTCACCTACGTGGCGCTGGCCTTCAACATCCTGCTGGCCGCCTTGGACGTCGGCACCGACGCCACCGCCCTGGTCTTCCGCTCCCTTGCGAAGGACCCGGGTTCGGACGTCGAGCTCACCGACTTCGACACGCTGGAAAGCCTGACCAAGGTGCTGAACGGGCTGGCCTTGCCGCTCCTCGCCCTGAGCGCCGCAGCGTTCATCACCTGGTTCTACCGCGTGCGGCAGAACGCCGGCCTGTTCCTGCCGCTCGGCCACCGGCGCGGCAAGGGCTGGACGATCGGCGCCTGGATCACACCGATCGTCCAGTTCTGGTTCCCGCAGCAGCTCATGGCCGACAGCTGGGACGCGAGTGCGCCGGTGGGCCCGGACGGACGGCGCCGGCCGGTCGGGCGAGGTCTGGTCTCGGCCTGGTGGACGGCGTGGATCGTCTCGCTGATCCTCTACCGCATCGCCGCCGAACTGGGCGTGCACTCCGCCGGCCCGGTCGACCCACAGGCGCCGCTCGTGGTCGACATCGCCGCGGCGACGGTCCGCATCGCGGCGGCCGTGCTGGCGATCCTCGTGGTGCGGCGCCTGACGGCGATGCAGGAGGAGCGGCGGGCGATGGTGAATCCGTACGCGGCCGCGGCGGACGCCTCAAAGTTCGCGTTCGGGATCGGGCCGGTGGAGGAGGTCGTGGCTCCCGCGGACGGTGCAGAGCCGAGGGACGCCGTCGGCGGGCACTGAACCGGGCGGCGGGCGGCGGCCCGGCGGGGGCAACTCCCCTGCCGGGCCGTTGTGCTGGCGTCAGGAGCGCCAGGCCGGAGCGGTCACGATCGCCTTCAGGTGGTCCACGTCGAGCGCGGGGTCGCCGGGCCTGAAGGTGTAGGCGTTCTCGCCGTTCCACTCCGAGATCCGCACCTGGCTGCCGTCCGGGGAGTGCACCGCGGCCGTCCAGTGCAGGACCGGGTTCGTGGCGGTCTTCCCGTTGCCGAAACGGTTGGTGACGACGAGCGTCCCGTCGGGCCGCTTCTCCCGGGTCTCCAGCGGGGTCGGGAGGTCGCCGTCCATCGTCCTGAGCTCGTCCCGGCCCCGCTGGGACGGCGGTTCCGCGCCGACCATCAGCATGCTCGTGCGGCCCTCGAAGGTGACCGTAAGGACGGCGTGCCCGGGGTCCTGGCTCTCGACGTTCGCCCCGGCGGGCAACAGCGGGATCACCTTCGCGACCAGCTCCGCGTTCGACGGGCCACTCGTCGAGGGGGCCGGCGCCGGGGCGTCGCCCGGCTTCGGTGCGCCCTTGACCGGGGCGAGCGAGGCGAAGACCCGGTCCCAGACCGGGGAGGTCACCAGGTCGGTCAGTTGGGCGTCGACCAGCGGCGGGCTCGGCCGGTTCGCCGTGGCCGGCTGCCCGTTGTACTCGGTGAAGCCGACGCGGCGGCCGTCCGGAAGCGCCAGCGTGGCCCGCCACTCGCGACCGCCCTTGGTCGTGGTGCTCCGCAGCTTGTCGATCACCAGCACGGAACCGTCCGGCCGGACCGTCCGGTCGCAGGAGTCCTGCGGTGTCTGGAACGGGTCCGTGCAGACCGCACCGGCATCCGGCCGCAGGTTCGTCCGCTCCGCCGAGAACTCGACGATGCTCGCCCCCGCCCCGTCGTCGAACAACAGGACGGCGCCGGCCTGGTGCCCGCTGATCTTCCCCGGGCCGTTGGCGTTGAGCTCCGTCACCGTGCCCTTCGGCAGCAGGCCGGTGAGCAGCGTGACCAGTTCCCGCGACGACATCGCCGGCAGGTTCGGCGCCGGGTCGGCCGGGCCGACGGCGCCGAACGTCCCCCGGTCCACGGCCGCGAAACCGCCCGCCCCGGCCAGCACCAGGACCGCGAGGCCGCTCGCGATGACGGTGCGCCGGCGGCGTCGCCAACGGCGGCCGCGCTGCTCGGCCACGACGGCCAGGGTGTGCTGCACCGGCTCGGGTGCCAGCTCGGCGGCGCCGCGCAGGGCGCGGGCGAAGCCGTCCTCGAACTCGTCGTCAGTGGGCATGGCGCAGCACCGCCTTCTCGGAGGAGGAGTTGAGTCCGCTGGTTCCGTTCGTCCCGCTCGAACTGGTCGCACTGGTCGCACCGTTCACGCCCGTGGATCCGCCCAGGGCCGCGTCGATGTCGTCGCCCAGCACGCCGCGCAGGCGGGTGAGGGCCCGGCGGCACCGTGAGCGGACGACGCTGCTGCTCAGTCGCAGGGCGGCGGCCGTCTCCTCGACGCTGCGGTCCTCCCAGAAGCGCAGCACCAGCACGGCGCGGTCCGACGCGGGGAGCTCGGCGAGGGCGCGCAACAGCGTCAGCCGCAGCGCCGGGTCCGGGTCGTGCACGCCGACCTCGGGGAATTCGTCGGTGACGCGCTCGGAGGCGCTGCGCTTGCGGCGGTACGAGAGGAAGGTGTTGACCAGGACGGTCTGCGCGTAGCCGCTGGGGTTGTCCAGCCGGGATATCTTGCGCCACTTGACGAAGATCCGGCCGAGCGCCTCCTGGACGAGGTCCTCGGCGAGGTGGGCGTCACCGCCGGTGAGGAGGAAGGCGGTGCGCAGCAGGTGCCGGGCGCGGGAGGCGACGAAGTCCGGGAACTCCGGCCAGTGTGGTTCGGCCGGGGCGTCCGCACTCGATGATTGATCCATACCTTGGTAACGCGATGGGCCCGGGATCGTGTGACAGCTTTCGTCAGGAGGTCGTACGGACGCGCCTGCACCCCCGGGGCGGGCGCCCAGGGGTGCGCGGTGATCGGTTCAGGCTGGTGTCGGCCGGGGCGGCGGTTGTCGGCTCAGGCGGGCATCGGCTCAGGCGGCCATCGGCTCGGCCGGGCATCGGCTCAGGCGAGGGCGAGGAACAGCTTCTCCAGCTCCGCCTCGGTCATCGGCGGGGCGTCCTCGCCGGCCACCGCCATGCACTGGCGCATGCCACTGGCGACGATCTTGAACCCGGCCCGGTCGAGGGCCCGGGAGACCGCGGCCAGCTGGGTCACGACGTCCTTGCAGTCGCGGCCCGCCTCGATCATCGCGATCACTCCGGCCAACTGGCCCTGCGCGCGACGCAGTCGGTTCAGGACCGCGCCGACCGCCTCCTCGTCCACCTGCATGTCCGGGCCACCTTTCACGTCGACTGTCCAGTGTACCCGGTGGGGTATCCGAGCCGGGGGCGTCCCCGCACGCCACCACGGTGACCGGCGCCCCCTCGCCCGGCGTCAGCGCCGGGCCAGGCGGCGCTCGCCGCCGGCGCCGGTCGCGTACGGAAGCTCGTAGTGCGCGAAGACGGCGGGCTCGTCCACCGCGGGCAGGACGTCGTCCGTGCCGATCGCCGGCGCCTGCTTGACCAGGCTCTTCGGGAACGCGACCTTGACGTAGCCCGGCCCGACCACGGCCCCGTCCAGCGGGACGAAGGCCAGACGGCGCCTGGACATCATGCCGACCGTCACGGTGGCGAAGAACGGCTCGTCGGTGGACGTCTCCACGTACACGGACTCCAGCGAGCCGATGCGGGCGCCCTTCTCGTCCACCACCGCCTGGCCGCGCCACTCCCGGATGTCCGCCATTCCGATCGCCATGATCGCCCACCTTCCCGTCGACCACCTGCGATTCCCGTCCTCGATTCCCATCCTCCGACGGAAGGCCCGGGTACGCCCGACGAGCCGCCTCGCCTCACCGCCGCGCCCAGGTCGGGGGCATCACCCTCGACGGCGTCGGCGGACCGGTCGACGCCCACACCTCCAGCGGCGGCATCGAGGGCACCGGCCTCCACGGCGACCGGATCCGGGCCCGCAGGGCCGCCGGGGCGCCGCCGTCGCCGCGTTCCACACTGGTCCGGACCGGTGGAGACCGGCAGGTCCTCAGAGCCAGCCGCGCTCCTTGGCGCGGAGGCCGGCCTCGAAACGGCTGCGCGCGCCGAGGCGGGACATCAGGGCGGCGGTGTTGCGGCGAACGGTGCGGACGGACAGGGCGAGGCGGTTGGCCACGGCCTCGTCGGTGAGGCCCTGGCTGAGGAGGTCCAGGAGACCGCGCTCGTGGCGGGTGAGCTCGTCGTTGCGCGGGCCCGACGCGGCCTCCCCGGCGGCGTCGGCGGCCGCGACCAGCGGTTCGGCCGTCTCCCAGACCGCCTCGAACAGGGCCCGCAGGGCGGCGACCACGCCGGGTGCGGTGATCAGGACGGCGTCCAGGCAGTCCGGTTCCAGGGTGGTCGGGACGATGGCCGCCGCCCGGTCGAAGACCAGCATCCGGCGCAGCGGCGTGGCCGGGACGGTGCGGATCTCGGCGCCGTGCGCGGTCAGGACGGCGGCGTAGGCAAGGCTCGGCTCGTGCCGGCGCACGCTGTCCGGGTACACCGAGCGCATCCGGATGCCGCGCGCGAGACCGTCGAGGTTGAGCCTCAGGGCGTTGGCGGTCGCGACGGCGCCGCCCGTCCGCGTCTGGAACGAGATCGTCTCGAACTGGTTCTCCCGGGCGAGCTGTTCGATCCGGGCGACGACGGTGTCCTGGCCGAACAGCCGCTCGGTGTCGCGGTGGCGGATGCCGGGCTCGGCGATGGCGTACTCGGTGAGGAGCCTGGTGACGGTCGACCGGGTGCGGTCGAACTCGGCCTGCTGGGCGAGCAGTCGGGCCTCCTGCCGGGCCAGCAGGGCGCGCAGGCCCTCGCTGGGGTCGGCGAGCCGCAGCGGGCCGGGCTCCGCCGGGCCCGCGCAGCGGGACGGCGGCGCGGCGAGCGGCGCGGGGCCCGTTTCGACGGACGGCCGGAGCAGCCCCGCCGTGGCGAGCCGGTCCAGTGCGTCGCGGACCTGCTCGGCCGTCAGGCCCAGCCGCCCGGCGATCTCGGCGTGGTGCGTCACGCCCTCGCCCAGCATCAGTCCGTACACGGCCCCGGCATCCCGCCCGAGCCCCAAGCCCTCATACACCCGCTGACCTCCCCCGATGTCCCTCTGGCGCGATCCTGCCACTGGCCGGATCCTGCCCGCCGGTGATCTTCCCACAGCCGGCCACCCGCCGTCAGACTCTCGTCTGCCGACGGCCACACCCTGCCGCGGCACCGTGGAAGTCGTAGGAGGAAGTTCATGTCCCAGCCCGCCGCCAGCACCTCCCGCCGGCCCGGAGGCGCCGTCCGACTGCTGCTGGACTGGGGGCCGACGCTGCTGTTCAACATCCTCGCGCCGGTGCTCACGTACAACGCGCTCAGCGGGCACGGGATGTCGGAGGTCAACGCCCTGCTGATCTCCTCGGCCTGGCCGGCCGCCGACCTCGGCGTCTACTTCCTGCTGCACCGCAGGCTCGACGAGTTCGGGATCTTCACGCTGGTCACGCTCGTCCTCGGCGCACTCAGCGCGCTCGCGTACAACACCACCGAGCTGATCTTCATCAAGGACTCCGCGCTGACCGGCCTGATCGGCCTCGGCTTCCTCGCCACGCTGTTCGCGCCGCGCCCGGCGATGTTCTACTTCGGCCGCAAGTTCGCCGCCGGCGGCACGCCCGAGGGCGTCGCCCGCTGGAACGGCCTGTGGGAGCACGAGGGCTTCCGGCGGGGCCAGCGGCTGCTGACGGTGATCTGGGGCGTCGCGTTCGTGGTGGAGTCGGCGCTGCGGATCGCGCTGACCTACGTGCTCTCGACCGCGGCCATGGTCACCGTGAGCAGCCTCATGCCCTGGGTGTTCCTCGGCGGCCTGATCTTCTTCACCATCACCTGGGGCCGGCGGCGCCAGGCGCGGATGCAGGAGACCCTGGGGCTGGCGGACGCCCCGACGCCTACGGCCTGACCTCCTCCGCCGCCGTGGAACGCTGGTGGTCGGCGTGGTGGTCGGCGTGGTGGTCGGCGTACCGGCGGAGCACCGGCTGGAGGTAGTCGACCCGGGGACCGGCCAGGGCGGCGGCCTCCTCGGGCGTGGCGATGAGGGCCATCCCGTCGAACTCCGGCTCGACGCCGCGCGAGCGCTCGTCGGCGAGCATCGCCTCGAAGTCGTCGCGGAGTGCGGCGGCGGACCGGGGTGGGGCCAGGTAGAGGACGCCGACGTTGCCGTTCGTGGTGTGGACGACGATCCACCGGCGCAGGTCCTCGGGAGACGCGTCGACGCCCGTCTCCTCCAGGAGCTCGCGGGCGGCGTGGTGCTGGAGGGCGGGCTCGTCCAGGAGGTCGTCGCCCGTCGGGGGTTCGACGTTGCCCCCCGGGAGGCCCCAGCGGCCGGGGTGGGCGGTCGGCCCCGCCATCCGGCCGACCAGCACGCGACCGTCGTCGGTCGGCTGGACGACGGCGACGAAGAGCGCCGGCAGCCAGCCGGTCGTGCCGGGCACGCGACGCAGGACGAACTGCCGGTAGGTGGTGCGGGCCCAGCCGAGCTCAAGGTCCTGTGGACCGTCCGGCCGCAGCCCCGCGCAGACGGCGACCGGGCCGTCGAAGAACGTCGGGTTGGCCCGCACCGCCTCGGCCCAGGCGCGGTCCATCGCCGCCCGGTCCTCCGGCGTGAGGTCGGGGGCGGCGGTCTCGGCGAGCCGGATGCGGGCGGGTGCCAGGATCTCGACCTCGGCGGGGGCGGGCTGTCGTGCGGTCACCCGGCACATGCTGGCACAGGCCGCGCTGCCGGGCCGAACCCGCCGTGGAGCGCATGCCACCGATCGCCGCCCCCACCCGTCGATCAGCGCGCGAACCGGCGCAGCGCGGACCAGCCACACCGGCGCACGGCGGCGCCCGCTCCGCGCGCACCCCCACCGAGCGCCGGTCCTGCCTCCCCGGACCCCGATCCATACGGCACCCTGATGCCGCCCGCCTTGTCCGCACCCGCAGCGATTTGCCACCGTGATGGGGTGAGCGGCCGGGAGGTGCCCCCGGACCGGAGGACGGGGGATGGCGGACGATCGACAGGTGCGCGTTGCACCAAGCGACGGCCGACCACAACAAGGCGGGCGCATGAGCATGGCGGGCGCATGAGCAAGGCGGGCGCATGAGCAAGGCGGGCGCATGAACGAGCTTGGCGAGCGAACAGTCGAAGCCGACGACACCGCGGGCACCCCGCGGATCGCAATCCTCGACGGCCGGTACCAGCTGGCCGTCCACGGCCTGGCGAGGGCGGAGGATGCGTTCGCCGTCGCCTACTCGGTGACCCCGCCCATGCCCGGCGACCTGCGCATCCCCTCCCCCGTCGCCCCGCAGCCGTCCCTCCGTCTGGAGGCCGACGACGACCTCGGCCACCGCTACACCGGCTCCGGCGGCGCCCACGGCCTGAGCGCCGACGGGCTGCGCACGGAGGGAACGGTCTCCGGGCGGCCCGCCGTCGCGGCGGCGGCCGCGGAGCTCAGGGTGCGGCTGGTCTTCCTCCTCGGCCCGGAGGAATACGCCTACCGGCTCGCGTTCCCGCTCTCCCCGTAGGGCAGGTCGCCAACAGCACGCCTCAGAGCGCGACTTGGGTTTCGGCGCGCTCGCGGATGTACTCGTCCGGGTGCGTCCGGGCGATCTCCACCGCGCGCTCCACGAGCGGGTGCAGCTCGGCCGGGTAGGCGCGCGGCACGAGGGGCAGCCCGGGAAGGATGCTGCGGCGGACGTCCGGGTCCTCGTTGGCGACGAACTCCCGCAGCGCGGCCGCGTGCCACGCGTTCCGCACGCTCGCGCCGTCGTCCCCGTCGGTCCACCGGTCACCGGCCGACAGCGCCGTCCAGTACCAGGCCCGCGCCGCTCCCGCGCGCTCCTCGTCCGTGCCGGTCCGCAGCCGACCGAGCAGTGCCGTCCGGACCCGGCGCCGGCCGAAGGCCGTCAGGGCGGGCTCGACGAACCGGCGGTTGAAGCTCGGGTTCGGGTCGTAGACCGCGGCGGCCAGCAGCGCCCCGAAGTACTCCTCGGGCAGTTCGGTCCGCCCGGCGAGCGCCTTGTGGACCTCCCAGCGCCCCGCGTCGGCGAAGTCCGCCCCCGGCGCCACCTCGACGTCGAGCAGTCGGAGCAAGGCCGTCAGACGCTCCTCGAACGCCCGCGGTCCCGCCTGGGCGCCCCCGGGCAACGGCCGGAGACCCCGCACCTCGCCTGCCGTCTCTTTCGCTTCCACGAACCCCTCCTCATCCTGAGTCACCGGCACACTACTCGCTGCACATCCGTTCGGAGGTCGTTTTCGCGCAGGCCGGGGGCCCGATCGGCGCTGCCGGACCGGGTTTGACGAGTCCTCGCCCCCTCCACCACCCTTCCACTAATCGAATAGTGAAAGGGTACTTTGCCGATGCAAGAGGTCCTCGCGCCCGCACGCCCGATCCGCCCCAACCCCCGCCCCGGTCCCCAGTCCTTCCCCGGCCTCCTGGCCCGCCGGCTCGTCGTCCCGCGCCGACCGGCCGTCCTGGCCTGGGGCCTGGCCGCCGGGTTCGCCGCCCTCTACGCGTGCGTCGGCATCAACCGCCACCGACGCGGCCTCACCAAGGCCTACGACCTGGGCATCTTCGAACAGGCCGTCCGCGCCTACGCGCACGGCCGGGCACCGATCGTGCCGCTCAAGGGGCCCGGCTACCACCTGCTCGGCGACCACTTCCACCCGCTGATCGCCACGCTCGCCCCGGTCTACCGGGTCTTCCCGACCCCGGTCACGCTGATCGTCGCCCAGGCGCTGCTCATGGCCCTGGCCGTCGTCCCGCTCACCCGCTGGGCGCACGAGGTGGCCGGGCCGCGGGTGGCCCTCGCCATCGGCTGCGCCACCGGGGCCTCCTGGGGAATCGTCCGGGCGGCGGCCGACGACTTCCACGAGATCGCGTTCGCCGTCCCGCTGCTCGCCTTCACCGCCACCGCGCTCGGCAGGCGCCGCCCGCTGGCCGCCGCGCTGTGGTCGCTGCCGCTGCTGCTGGTCAAGGAGGACCTGGGCCTGACGGTCGCCGTCGTCGGCGCGATCGCCGCCTGGCAGGCCCGGCAAGGCCGCCGCAGCCCGGTGCCCGGCCTGGCCCTCGCCGCCACCGGCCTCGCCGCGACCGCCGTCACCGTGCTCGTCATACTGCCTTCGTTCAATCCGGCCGGCGACTTCGACTACTGGCAGCAGATGGACGGCAGCTGGCACCCTTCGACCGGATCGCTGGCCGCGCGCCTGGCCTGGCCCCCGATCAAGTGGCTGCTGCTGTTCCTGCTCGCCGCGACCGCCGGGTTCCTCGGCCTGCGCTCTCCGCTCGTCCTGCTCTGCGTGCCCACCCTGACCTGGCGCCTGCTGTCGGCCAATCCCCACTACTGGGGCGTCAGTTACCACTACAGCGCGGTGCTGATGCCGATCGCGCTCGCCGCCCTGGTCGACGCCGTCCGCCGGGCCGACCGCCGCCGGATCCGGCGCGCGCTCGCCGTCAGCGCCCTGGTGACGGCCGTGACGCTGCCGCTCTACCCGCTGCACGAGGTCGTGATGCCGGAGGCCTGGCGGACCTCGCCGCGCCTCACCGAGACCCGGGCGCTGCTCCGCCTGATACCGGACGACGCCGCCGTCGCCGCCTCCAACCGGCTGGCGGCGCAGCTCACCGACCGGGCGGTCGTCACCCTGGTCTGCCGGCCGCCGGACGGGCCCGGGCCGGAGTGGGTCGCCGTCGACCTGCGCGACCCGAGCGTGCAGTCGCCGTGTGCCATCGCGGCCACCACCCACATGGTGACGGAGTACCGGCAGCGCGGCTACCGGCCGCTGATCGACCAGGACGGCCTGCTCCTGCTGAAACGCCCCTGACCAGCCGGAGCCCTCGCAGCACCCCGGGTCCGGCTTGACCCGAGCGCCGCAGTGGGCCACCATTCCACTATTGAACTAGTGAAAGGCTGCGACGGGTGTGATCGAGTACCGCATCGAGCGGCGCAGCGGCGTCTCCACCTACCAGCAGATCGTGCAGCAGACCAAGCAGGCCCTGCGGCTCGGTCTGCTGCAGCCGGGAGACAAGCTGCCGACCGCCCGTGAGGTGGTCGAGCTGACCGCGATCAACCCCAACACCGTGCTGAAGGCCTACCGCGAACTCGAACGCGAGGGCCTGGTCGAGCCCCGGCCGGGGCTCGGCACCTTCGTCCGGCGCTCGCTCGCCCGGCCGGAGGCGGCGGCCGACGGACCGCTGCGCGCGGACCTGGTCGGCTGGGTGGACCGGGCCCGGGAGGCCGGGCTGGAGCGCGAGGACATCGCCGCGCTGATGGCTTCCGTGCTGGAGCAGCGCTTCGACACCGGGGTCTCCCCGGCGACACCGAACTGAGAACTACGTGTGGGGGACCGGGTGAACGACCCGACGAACATACCGCCGGCCGAAACGCCCGTCGAAGCGGCGGCGATGGCGGCCGTCGGCCTCGGCAAGCAGTACCGGGGGGAATGGGCGCTGCGCGACTGCGACTTCACCGTGCCGGCCGGGCGGATCTGCGGGGTGGTGGGCCCCAACGGCGCGGGCAAGAGCACCCTGCTCGGCCTCGCCGCCCGCCTGGTCGCCCCGACCGAGGGCGAACTGCGGGTCTTCGGAGAACCCGCCGCAACGGCCGAACTGCGCGCCCGCGTCTCGTACGTGGCCCAGGACAAGCCGCTCTACCCGGGCTTCACGGTGGCCGAGACGCTGCGGCTGGGCCGCGAGCTGAATCCGGACTGGGACGACGAGACGGCCCACCGGATCGTCGAGCAGGGCGAGTTGAGGATGCGGGCGCGGATCGGCTCGCTCTCCGGCGGCCAGCGCACCCGGGTCTCCCTGGCGCTCGCGCTCGGCAAGGTGCCCGACCTGCTGCTGCTCGACGAGCCGATGGCCGACCTCGACCCGCTCGCCCGGCACCAGCTCATGGGCACGCTGATGGCCGAGGCCGCCGAGCGCGGCACCACCATCGTGCTGTCCTCGCACATCCTCCCCGAACTGGACGGCGTCATCGACCACTTGCTGCTCGTGCAGCGCGGTCGGATCCGGCTGGCCGGGGACCTGGACGACATCCTGGACGGGCACCGGCTGCTCACCGGTCCCGCCGAGGCGCCCGCGCCGCCGGCCGACGTCCTGGTCGAACGGCGCGCCGGCGGCCGCCAGGCCACCGCGCTCGTGCGCACCGACGCACCACTGGACGGTCCGTGGGAGGGCGGCCGGCCGAGCCTGGAGGACCTGCTGCTCGGCTACCTCCGTTCCCCTGCCACCGTTCCCCTGCACGAGGAGGTCCTCCAATGAGCGAGCGAAGCATGGGGGTCTCCCCGGCCGAAGGCTGGGGGAGAGTCATCAAAAGGTGCGCGTGGGCGCATGCTCCTGCCGAGCGAAGCGAGGCGGGCGCATGAGCGCGAATGTCCTGTCCGATCGCGCCACCTCTGCCGTCTCCGCGGGTCGGCGGCCCGCCGCCGGGCGGGTGCGCGGGCTGCTGTGGCTGGCGCTGCGCCAGAACCGCTTCGTCCTGTGGACGATGGCCGCCCTCCTGGTCCTCCTGGCAGCCGACCTGCTCTGGATCCACATCGCCAGCCGGCACACCATCGGGGTCCTGCGGCGAACCGGGTGCTTCAGCCCCGAGAGCTGGGACAGCACCCAGTGCTGGACCCTGCTCTCCCCCATCAACCGGTCGGCGTTCTGGTACACGCAGGTGCTCCAGCCCGCCGTCACCGCGATCCCGCTGCTGATCGGCGTCTTCGTCGGCGCACCACTGCTCGCCCAGGAACACGAGCGCGGCACGATCCGCCTCATCCGGGCGCAGTCCGTCAGCCCGCTGCGCTGGCTGACGGTCCGTCTCGCGGTGCCCGGCCTCGTCGTGCTGGCGGCAACGGGCGTCCTCGCGGCGCTGATGAGCTGGGTGTGGTGGACGGACATCGTCCACGGCCCGATCGCCTTCGACCCGCCGTTCCAGTTCTTCACCTACCCCGCCCTCGGGGTCGCGCCGGTGGCCTGGTCCCTGTTCGCACTGGCCCTGGGCGTGCTGATCGGCCGGTTGCTGCGCCGTACGCTGCCCGCGATGTTCATCACCGCGACGCTGGTCGCGCTCACCCACGGCCTGGTCCGCTGGGGCCGCCCGTACTTCCACCCGCTGACGGAGCGGGTGGTACCGCTCAACGAGGCCCAGCCCACCAACTCGTGGCTGATCGACCGCGGAGTGACCCTGGCCGACGGGACCCGGGTCGGCGACGACCTGTGCCGCTCCACGATCCACGGCTGCGACGGGGCCACCGCCTCCTGGATCCAGTACCACCCCGCCGCCGACCTCGTACCGGTCCAACTCGTCGAGGCCGGAATCCTGCTGGCCCTCACCGCCGCGGCGCTGGCGGCCGTCTTCCGGCTCGACCGGTCGTAGCGCGCGGTCGTGGCGTCAGGCCGGGCGGCCGGGCGGGACGAGGCCGGACTGGTAGGCGATGGCGACGAGTTGCGCGCGGTCGCGGGCGTCGAGCTTGGCCATCGCGCGGTGCACGTGGGTGCGGACGGTGAACGGGCTCACGTACATGCGCCCGGCGATCTCCTCGTTGGTCAGGCCGGTGGCGGCCATCGCCATCACCTCGCGTTCGCGGGCGGTCAGCACGGCGAGGCGTTCGGCGCCGGCGCCGGTGGTGGCGGAGGCGGCCGGGTCGGGCTGGGCGAGGAACTGGTCGATGACGGCCCGGGTGGCGGCGGGCGAGAGGAGTGCGTCACCGGCGGCCACGGTGCGGACGGCGGCGAGGAGCTCCTTCGGGTCGGCGCCCTTGCCGAGGAAGCCGCCGGCGCCCGCGCGCAGCGCCTGGGCCACGTACTCGTCGATCTCGAAGGTCGTGAGGATGAGCACCCGGGTGCCGGCCAGTTCCTCGTCACCGCATATCTCGGCCGTCGCACCGAGGCCGTCCGCACCGGGCATGCGGATGTCCATGAGCACGATGTCGGGCCTGGTGGCGCGGGCCAGCTCCACCGCCTCGCGACCGTCGGCGGCCTCGCCCACGACCTCCATGTCGTCCTCGGCGTCGATGAGGACGCGGAAGGCGCCGCGCAGCAGGGCCTGGTCGTCGGCGAGCAGTACGCGGATCGTCATGCGCGCTCCTTGTCGGGTCGGGCGGCATCGGAACAGGCTGTGCCGGGTCGGGCGGCGTCGGGGCCCGGGTCGCGGGCGCCGGTGCGCAGCGGGAGTTCGGCGGTGACGAGGAAGCCGCCGCCGGGGCGGGGGCCGGCGGCGAGGTGTCCGCCGACGGCGCCGGCGCGTTCGCGCATGCCGATGAGGCCGAAGCCGCCCTCGCCGGGAGCCTGGTGGGGCAGCAGCACGGGGCGGCGGCCGGTGGTGACGGGCGGCGGGCCGCCGTTGGCGACGGTGAGGGCGACCCGGCTCTCGGTGTACCCGATGGTGACCTCGGCGTCGGCACCGCGCGCGTGCTTGGCGACGTTGGTCAGGGACTCCTGGACGATCCGGTAGGCGGTCAGGTCGACGCCGGGCGACAGCGGCCTCGCCTCGCCCCGGACGGTGAGCCGGACCGGGAGGCCGGCCCGCTCGAAGGCGTTGATCAGGTCGGGGAGGCGGTCGAGGCCGGGGGTGGGTTCGAGCGGGGCCGGTTCCTCGGCGCGGCGCAGCAGGCCGACGGTGGCGCGCAGCTCCTGGAGGGCGGAGCCGGTGGCGTCGGTGATGTGGCTGAGCACCTCGCGGGCCTGGGCCGGGTGGCGGTCCATGAGGTGGACGGCGATGCCGGCCTGGGCGTTGGCGAGGGCGATGTGGTGGGCGACGACGTCGTGGAGGTCGCGGGCGATCCGGATGCGCTCGTCGGCGACGCGGCGGCGGGCCTCCTCCTCGCGGGTGCGCTCGGCGCGTTCGGCGCGCTCCTCGATGGCGGCGAGGTGGGCGCGGCGGTTGCGGATGGAGTCGCCGAGGGCGCCGGGCAGCAGGGCCCAGGCGAGGACGCCGAGCCGCTCGCCGAGGTGGCCGCCGACGTCGACGGCCAGTGACGTCGCGGTGAGCAGGACGGCGGTGACGATGGAGGCGCGCAGCGCGGTGGTGCGGTCGGTGCGGACCGCGAGGAAGTAGAGCGCGCAGAGCAGCGGGGTGGCGAGGGCGGGGGTGAGCTTCGGGGTCGTCGGGGTCAGCAGCATCGAGCAGACCAGCGTGACCGCGACGACCGCGAGCGGGTGGCGGCGGTGGGCGAAGACGGCGAGGACGGAGACCAGTGCGAGGACGCCGGTCAGCGGGTTGAGGCCCTGGAAGTGGCCGCTCTGGTCGAGCGTCGCGCCGCAGGCGGTGGAGGTGACGAGAGCGGCGCCCCCGACGACGTCCAGCAGCCGGGGGTGGTTCTGGCGCAGGTGCTGCCAGGTGGTGGTCATGGGTGCTCTCCGGGTCGCGAGTCAGGGGCCGTCGGCGCGAGCGGCGGTGCGCTCGGCGGCGGCCCCTGACTGCAACGGTAATCGGTGGGCGTGCGAATCGGTGGGCGTGCGAATCGGTGACCGGGCTGTTCGGTGACCGGGCTAGACGCCGACGGACTCCCGGACCGGGGCCGGCGCGGGGGCGGCGGTGTGCAGCTTGCTGCCCTCGACGTCGACGTCCGGTATGAGGCGGTCGAGCCACTTCGGCAGCCACCATGCGCGGCGGCCGAGCAGGGCGAGGACGGCCGGGACGATCGTCATGCGGACCACGAAGGCGTCGAAGGCGACGGCGGCGGCGAGGCCGAGGCCCATCATCTTGATCATCGGTTCGCTCATGCCGATGAAGCCCGCGAAGACGGCGATCATGATGAAGGCGGCGGCGGTGACCACCCGGGCGTTGTGCCGGAAGCCGGTGACGATCGCCTCGCCGGGCTCCTCGCCGTGCACGAAGCCCTCGCGGATCCGGGTGACCAGGAAGACCTCGTAGTCCATGGCGAGGCCGAAGACCACGCCGATCATGAAGATCGGCATCATGCTCATCACCGGGCCGGTCTGCCGGACGCCGATCAGGTCGGCGAGCCAGCCCCACTGGAAGACCGCGACGACGGCGCCGAGCGCGGCGGCCACCGAGAGCAGGAAGCCCAGCGCGGCCTTGAGCGGGACGAGGACGGAGCGGAAGACCACCAGCAGCAGCAGGACGGCCAGGCCGACGACCACGGAGAGGTAGGGCACGAGCGCGTCGGTGAGCTTCTGCGAGACGTCGATGTTCATCGCCGTGGTGCCGCTGACCAGGACGCTCGCCCCGGTCTCCGTCCTGAGAGCGGCCGCGCGGCCGCGGATGGCGTGCACGATGTCCTTGGTCTCGGCGGCGCTCGGGCCGGTCGCCGGGATCGCGTTGAGCAGGGCCGTGTCGCCGGCCTTGTTGAACATCGGCGGGGCGACGGTGACGACGCCGGGCAGCGCGGAGACCGTCTTGGCGACCTCGCTCGCGGCGGCCTTGGGGTCAGGTGCTCCCTTGGCGTCGACCAGGACGGTCAGCGGGCCGTTGAAGCCCGGCCCGAAGCCCTCCGAGAGCAGGTCGTAGGCGCGGCGCTGGGTGGTGGAGATGGGCTTGGACTCGTCGCCCGGCAGACCGAGCCGCAGGTCGAGCGCGGGCGCGGCGAGCACGCCGAGTCCGATCACGCCGCCGAGCAGCACGGCGACCGGCCGGCGCCGCACGAACCGGGCCCAGTGGGCGCCGCCGTTCTCCTTCGCGGGCACGGGGGCGCCGCCCGCGCCGCTCCCGCCGGCCTTGCGGACCTTGCGGGGCAGCACCCGGCGGCCGATGAAGCCGAGCAGTGCGGGCACCAGCGTGAGCGCGACCAGGACGGCGATGACGACCGTGCCGGCGGCGGCCATGCCCATCTTGGCGAGGAGCGGGATGCCGACCACGGAGAGCCCGGCGAGGGCGATCACCACGGTGAGGCCGGCGAAGACCACCGCGGAGCCGGCGGTGCCGGCCGCCCGCCCGGCGGCCTCCTGCGGGGTGCGGCCCTCGGCGAGTTCGGCGCGGTAGCGGGAGACGATGAACACGGCGTAGTCGATGCCGACCGCGAGGCCGAGCATCATCGCGAGCGTGCCGGTGGTGCTGGACAGGCCCAGCGTGCTGCCGAGCGCGGTGATCAGCGCCATACCGAGGCCGACGCCGACCACGGCGGTGAGCAGCGGCAGCCCGGCGGCGACGAGCGAGCCGAAGGTGATCGTCAGGACGACCGCGGACAGCGCCATGCCGATGGCCTCGCCGCTGCCGCCGGCCTCGGGCTTGGCCGCCAGCGCGGTGCCGCCGATCTCGACCTTGAGCCCGGCGTCCCGGCCGTGCTGGGCGGCCTGCTGGAGGGCGTCGGTGGCGCCCGCGGACAGCTTGCCCGCCTTGACGGAGTAGTTCACCGTCGCGTAGGCGGTGGTGCCGTCCTTGGAGACCGTGCCGGCCTTGAACGGGCTGACCGCGCCGGTGACCTCCTCGGCGTGCGCGAGCTCGGCGACCGTCCGCTCGACCGTCTGCTGGTTCGGCCCGGCGGTGATCTTCTGTCCGGAGGGCGCGACGAACACCAGGCGCGCGGACGCCCCGTCGGCGTGGCCGCCGGGGAAGCGCTCGTTCATCAGGTCGAAGGCCTTCTGCGCCTCCGTGCCGGGCATCGCGAAGCCGTCGTCCGGTGCGGCGGGCGCCTTGGCCGCGAGGACCCCGCCGACCGCCAGCAGGGCGACCCAGAGGAAGGTCACCAGCCGGCGCCGGACGAAGGCCCATCGGCCCAGGCGGTAGAGGAACGTGGCCACGGGAGAGCGGACTCCTTCGGATCTCGGTCGCAGAACACGCCGCGGAGGGCCGGGCGCCGGTCGGCGCGGTCCTCCCGCAGCGTGACCAATCCTTCGTCGCCGCCCCCTCCTCCGTCGTCGTCCCTGCGCAGACACTTCCCGTACTGCGTGCGCAGTACGGCACCTCCCGAACGGCGGAGCGCACGCCTCCACCGGAAGCAGTCCGGGGTCCTCCCGAGGGCGCAGCCGTCGTCACCGTCCGGATCCCGGATCACCCGTGCGGGCGGCGACAACGGGCCGTGCGCGGGCGGCCGAAGTAGCGTGATGTGCCTGGCCCGGCCGTTTCCCGACGCCCGGACCGACCCCACCCGATCGGTGCTGATCCCAGCCCGCCGCCGGAGGTGCCCCATGGGCGTACCCGCCGCCCGCATCGTGTTCGACGAGAGCGACCGCACGGCCGTCGCGGACGCGGTGGCGGAGATCCTCGCCACCGGCGCGATGACGCTCGGCCCCTGGACCGAACGCTTCGAGCAGGCCTTCGCGGCCGAGCACGGCGCCTCGCACGCCGTCGCGGTCTCCAGCGGCACCTCGGCACTGGAGATCATCCTGCGCGGCGTCGGCGTACGGGACCGCGACGTGGTCGTGCCGGCCGTCACCTTCTACGCCACCGCCGGCGCCGTCCTCCACGCGGGCGGCCGCCCGGTGATCGCCGACATCGACCCGGCCACCCTCGCGCTCTCCCCCGGTACCCTCGCCGCAGCCCTCACCCCGGATACCGCGGCCGTCGTACTCGTCCACGTCGGCGGGCTGATCACCCCGGACGTCGACGACCTGCGCGCGCTCTGCGACCGGCACGGCGTCCCGCTGATCGAGGACGCCGCGCACGCCCACGGCAGCAGCCTCGACGGGCGCGCCGCCGGCTCGTTCGGACTCGCCGGCGCGTTCTCGTTCTACCCGACCAAGGTCACCACGAGCGGCGAGGGCGGCATGATCCTCACCGAGTCGCCCGAACTGCGCGACGAGGCCCGCGTCTACCGCGACCAGGGCAAGGGCTCGTTCGGCACCAACCACCACATCCTGCCCGGCTACTCCTGGCGGATCAGCGAGCTCAACGCCGCCGTCGGAGCCGTCCACCTGCGCCGGCTCAAGGAGTTCGTCGAGACCCGCCGCGCCGTCGCCCGCCGGTACGACGGGGCGCTGGCCGGGCTGGACGGCCTGGAGCCGGTGGCCGAACCGGCCGGCTGCCGCAGCAACTACTACAAGTACGTGGCGCTGCTGCCGCGCGGCGTCGACCGGGCCGACGTCAAGCGCATCGCCGCCGAGGAGCACGGTGTGCGGCTCTCCGGCGAGGTGTACGACCTGCCGCTCCACCTCCAGCCGGTGCTCGCCCCCTACCGGCGCGGCCCGCTGCCGGCCGCCGAGGACGTGTGCGCGCGGCAGATCTGCCTGCCGGTGCACTCCGACATGACCGAGGACGAGGCCGACCAGGTCGTCGAGGCCGTGTCGGCGGTCCACCGGCGGCTCGCCGGGTAGCGGCCCGGTCCGGACGGTCGACCGAACCGATCCGTCGCCCGAAAAGTCGCCCGACAAGGAGAGAGACCATGCGGATAGCCGTCACCGGGGGATGCGGATTCATCGGCTCGCACGTCGTGGACCGGCTGGTCTCGGCCGGCCACGACGTCCTCGCGATCGACACCGCCGACAAGTACCTCAACCCCGACGCCGAGCACGCCCGGATCGACGTCCTGGACCTGCCCCGCCTCACCTCCGCGCTGGCCGGGCGCGAGGTCGTCTACCACCTGGCCGCGATGGCCGACGTCGACCGGATCCACACCGACCCCCTCCGCGCCGTCCGCGTCAACATCGACGGCACGACGACCGTCCTGGAGGCCGCCCGGCGCAGCGGCCTCAGCCGCACGGTGCTCGCCAGCACCGTCTGGGTGTACGGCGCCGCGCTCGGCGCCGAGGATCAACTCGGCGGCGAAGAACAGGAGTTGGACGAGCACGTGCCGATCGAGCTGGAGCGCAGCGGGCACCTTTACGTGGCCACCAAGCTCGCCGCCGAGATGCTCGTGCACAGCTACCGCGAGCTGTACGGCCAGCACTTCACCATCCTGCGCTACGGCATCCCGTACGGCCCGCGGATGCGGGACGAGCTGGTCCTCGCCCGCTTCGTGCAGGCGGCGCTCGCCGGGCGGCCGATCACCATCGCGGGCGACGGCCGGCAGAGCCGCAACTTCGTCTACGTCGAGGACCTCGCCGACGGCCACGTCCGGGCCCTCTCCCCCGCCGCCGAGGACCAGACCTTCGCCCTGGAGGGCTCGACCGCCATCTCGGTGCGCGACATCGCCGACACCGTCGACGAGTTGCTCGGGCCGGTGTCGATCGAGCACATCGAGGCCCGCACGGCCGACTACACGGGCCGGCGGATCTCCTCGGCACAGGCGAAACGACTGCTCGGGTGGTCGCCGCGCACCAACTTCGCCGAGGGCGTGCGGCGGTACGCGGACTGGTACCGGGCGTCCCTCCGCCCATGAGACGCCGCTCGTGCCGCACGCGCTGCTGATCTCCGGCTCGCTCGGCCAGGGCCACGACGTGATGGCCCGGGCCTGCGCCGACACGCTCCGGGAGCGCGGCTGGACCACCAGCATTGTCGACGCGATGGCGCTGCTCGGCGAGCGCTCCGGCGCGGCCGGGGAGGCGGTGTTCCGGCGGCTGCTCGACCTGCCCGGGGCCTACGACGCCTTCCACTTCTCCGCGCTGCGGCCCGGCACCCGCATCGCACTCCTCGCCGACGCGGCGGCCCGATCCCGGCTGGTGCCGGCGCTGCGGGCGCTGGTCGCGCGGCAGCGGCCGCAGCTGGTCGTGTCGGTGTTCGCCACCGCGACCTCGGCGGTCAACCGGCTGGCGGGACGCGACTTCCGGCACTTCGTGTTCTGCACCGACGTCACCCCGCACCGGCTGTGGGTGCAGGAGGGGACGGATCTCTTCCTCGTCACCTCCGAGGTCGCCGCCTGCGCGGTGCGGCGCTACCGCCCGGAGGCGGACATCGCCGTGCTGCCCGCCCCGCTGCGTGCGCCGTTCTACCACCCGCCCGGCCGCACCGAGGCCAGGGCGGAGGTCGGCGTGCCGACGGACGCCCGGTGCGTGCTCCTGATGTCCGGCGGCTGGGGCCTCGGCCCGCTCGCCCGGACCGCCGCCGCCCTCGCGGCCGCCGGGCCGCACGTGCTCGCGGTGGCCGGCCGCAACCGGGAGCTCGAACGGCGGCTGCGGCAGGCCGCCGCGCGCGAACCCCGGCTGCACGCCTTCGGGTACACCGAGCGGATCCCGGCGCTGATGGCGGCGGCCGACCTCGTCGTCACCAGCTCCGGCGACACGTGCAGCGAGGCCCGGGCGCTCGGGCGGCGGATGCTGCTGCTCGACGTCGTCCAGGGGCACGGACGGGACAACCTGCAGCACGAGCTGGAGCTGGGCCACGCCGACGTGACGTCCGCCCACCCGGCCGATGTGGTCCGCAACGCCCTGGCCGCGCTGACCCGCCCCGAGCCGGCGCCGTCCGTCGGCGCGACACCGGAGGCGTGGCGCAGCGGGTTCGGGGCGGCGCTGGAGAAGACGGGGCTGGGGTGACCGGCCGACCGGTTCGGGCGTCTCGGCGCCTTCGGCTCAGCGGAGTTCGCGACGCACCAGCGCCTTGTGGGCCGGTTCGCCGGTCCTCCTCGCGTGGGTGAGGCGGCCTACGGGCCGTTCACGACAACAGCGGGCCCGGGAGCACCGCGTGGTCGCGGAGGGGGCCGAGGGTGAGGGCGTTCGCACGGCAGTGGGCGGCGACGAGCGGGAGGGCGGCGAGGGTGGCGCGCCAGGATTCGGGGGCGGAGGTGCAGTCGGAGTCGTGGAGGAGGAGGGTCGCGCCGCCGGTGAGGCCGGGGCGGGCGGTGGCGTAGACGGACTCGCCGGTGGCCTCGGCCGTCCAGTCGCGGCCCCACGCCGTCCACAGCACGCTGTGCAGGCCGAGGCGGCGGGCGACCAGTGCGGGACCGGCGGTCAGTACGCCGTAGGGCGGCCGGTACCAGAGCGGGCGGGCTCCGCACAGGTCGGTCACCGCCTCGGTGGCGCGCCGGAGTTCGCGCATGTCGCGGGTCGGGGCGGGATACCACTGCCGCCGGTGGTGCCAGCCGTGCACGGCCACCTCGTGGCCGCGCGTGACGAGTTCGCGACCGAGAGCGGGGGCGCGTTCGAGCATCACGCCGAGGAGGAAGAACGTGGCGCGGGCGCCGAGTTCGTCCAGCGCGTCGAGGATGTACGGGGTGCTGCGCGGGTCCGGTCCATCGTCAAAGGTCAGGGCGACGTGGCCGGGGGCCGCACCGTACCCGGCGGTGCGGCGCGACACCGTGCGGCGCAGCGCCGGAAGGCGGACGGCGGCCGGGGCCAGGTGCAGCAACTCGACCGCGGCCGCGATCGCGAGGACGTGACGGGCCCTCACCCGAAGCGGGACGCCATGCGGCGGAACACGCCCGGCGCGGCGCCGTGGATGCGGGCCGGGACGCCCAGCCAGTGCGGCACGAAGAGGCGGTCGCGCTCGGTGCGGATCGTCGCCACGACGGTGTCCGCGACCAACTCCACCGGGACCGGGCGGGGCCGGTCCCGGTGGTAGGGGGCGCCGCGGCGGTCGAAGAACGGGGTGTCCACCGCGCCCGGCAGCACCAGCCGCACGCCCACCCCCGTGCCGCGCAGCTCGTACCAGAGGCTCTCGGCGAGCATCGCGAGGCCGCCCTTGGTCGCCGCGTAGCCGGCCTCGTCGCGCACGCCGACCTGGCCGGCCATCGAGCCGAGCAGCACGATCCGGCCGTGGCAGCGCTCCAGCATGCCGGGCAGGAGGAGGCGGACCAGCCGCAGGGGGGCGGCGAAGTTCACCTCGATCATCCGGTCCAGGATGTCGGACGGGGTGTCCTGGAACGCGCCGCGCCAGCCCAGGCCGGCGCTCGCGACCAGCGCGTCGACCCGGCCGGCGGCGGCCAGGGCGGCCTCGGCGAGGCGGGCCGGGCCGTCCGGCTTGCTCAGGTCCTCGGGCAGGGCGAGGCCGCCGGTGCGGGCCGCGGCCTCGTCCAGCCGGGTGCGGTCGGTGCCGGAGAGCAGCGGCTGCCAGCCGGCCTCGGCGAGGCGGGTCGCGGTGGCCAGGCCGATGCCGGACGACGCGCCGGTGATCAGCACCACGGGGCGCTCGGGCGACCCCTCGCTCCGGAGCCGTCGGTGGGCTTCGTCCGCCATCGCGCACCTGCCGCTCTGCCGTCATGCGTGAGCGCCGTCCGTTTTGTCCGGCAAGTCACCTTCGCACGGCAGCGACGTCCGGGCTACCGGGAGTGCTGCCGCGGCGGGCCGGCCGGCTCCGCCACCGCGCCGCTCTCGGCGGCGACCGGCCCGGCCGACCCGCCCTCCGGCTCGCCGAACCGGGACAGCACGAACGTGCCGCCGACGGCCACCGCGAAACCCGTCAGCGCGCACCACTCGAAGCCCGGCCGGGCGGCGTCGCCCAGCGCCAGGACCCCGACCAGGGCCGGGCCGAAGGTCTCGGCGACCGTCCCGGCGGCGGTCGCGGCGGTCACCGTGCCGCGCTGGAGCGCGAGGGCGTAGGCGAGGTAGCCGCCGAGGCCGCCGAGGGCGAGGGCGTAGGCGGCGGGGTCCGCGAGCAGGGTCGTCAGTCGGTGCACGTCGAGTACGCGGACGGCCAGACTGGTCACGCCGAACCCGACGCCGGCCAGCAGGCCGAGGCCGGCCGCGGCGACGGTGCCGTCCCGGCGCACGAGGACGACGGTGAGCAGCACCATGGCGGCGGTCGCACCGAGCAGCGCCCAGTGGAAGGCGGACGGCGCGTACTCTCGGCCCTCCTTGCCCGAGCCCAGCGCGAGCAGGGTGAGGCCGACGACCACGGCCACGATCCCCGCCAGGTCTCCGCGGCGCAGCCGGGCGCCCAGCAGCCAGACGGCGGCGAGGGCGGTGACGGCGAGGCCGGCGTTGGTGACGGCCTGCACGAGGAAGAGGGGGAGGCTGCGCAGCGCGACGATGCTCAGCACGAAGCCGGCGATGTCCAGCAGCATGCCGAGGACGAACTGCCACGACCGGACGAGGGCCGCGAGCAGGCCCGCCCGCACCCGGTCCGCCCGCGGCGCCACCCTGGCCCCGCGCGCCTGGAACACCGCCCCGAAGCCGAAGCAGACGGTCGCGACCAGGGCCGTCGTGAGTCCGAGCAGCATGCCTCTCCCAGCCTCGGGGGCAGCATCGATCCGCATGGATCCACCACCAGTCTGTGCCAGGAGGCGCGGGGCCGCACGGTTCGCCGTAGCGGGGGTGGGGAGCCGCGGCACGCGGACAAGGCCCGCGAGGCAGGAGGAACGGAGCACCGTCGAAAGGGCGGGGCCGCACGGCTTGCCCGGGCGGTCGACGGGCCGAGCCGGGGGCGGGGCCGTCCCGGGTCGGCCGGGGCCGGGCGCCGATGGCGGCTCAGGGCTTCAGGGCCACCCCCGCGTAACAGGCGGCCTCGCTGTCGCTCGCGGGCGGGTCGTCCGGGGCCGGGCGCCAGCGCGGGGTGGGGACGATGGCGGGGGCGACCAGGGTCCAGCCGTCGAAGAAGCGGGTGAACTCGGCGAGTGTGCGGGGCTGGGCGGCCGTGCCGGCCGCCTGGTAGATGCGCACCAGGCGGGCGATCTCCTCCGGGGCGAACTCCGGGGCGACATGGGTCATCACCAGGGCGCTGCCGGGGGCGAGCGCGGCCTTGTAGTGCTCGACGACCGCGTGGGCGCCGTGCGCGTCCGGGACGAAGTGCAGCACCGCGTTGAGGGAGAGCGCGACCGGGCGGGTGAGGTCGAGGGTGTCGCGCAGACCGGGTGAGGCGAGCAGGCCGACCGGGTCGGTGACGTCGGCCTCGACGTAGGCGGTGCGGCCCTCGGGGGTGCCGGCGAGGAGGGCCTGGGCGTGGGAGAGCACGATCGGGTCGTTGTCGGCGTAGACGACCCGGGCGCGCGGGTTCACCCCCTGGGCGATCTCGTGCAGGTTGGGCGAGGTGGGGATGCCGGTGCCGATGTCGAGGAACTGGTCGATGCCGGCCAGCGCGAGGGCGCGGGTCGAACGGTGGACGAAGGAGCGGTTGGCGTGTGCGGCGGTGCGCAGCCAGGGCCCGATCGCGAGGGCCTGACCGGCGGCCTCGCGGTCGGCGGCGAAGTTGGTGAAGCCGCCGAGGTAGTAGTCGTACATCCGGGCCGAGTGCGGCACGTTCAGCCGGAGGTCCACTCCGTCGTACCGGTTCATCGCGCTCCCCCTTGGTCGCCACCGTGTCGCGGACCGTGATCGATTGCTGCCCGCGCCAACCGGGGGCCAATCGCGTTGCCACCCCCGCTCAATCAGGCGCTCAATCCCATGAGATGACAATCTGTATTCACTTTGCAGCCTGGAGTGACAGGGCTGATGGAATGAGGATGGGCGCACACAGCCCGACCCTCGGGTGGCCCGGCGAGCAGTCGGTGCCACGGAAAGCAGGCCCGATGACGATCGACAGGGGTGGCCGCGAGACCCTCGCGGTGCCGGGTGAGTCCGCCAACGTCCGGATGGAGCTGGCCTATTCGGCGTTCTGCGAGACGCACGAACCCGCGTGGCAGGCCCTCGCGCTCACCCGGATAGGCAACCGCGCCGACGTCGCGCTCGTGGTGGAGGCGGTCAAGGAGGACCTCGCGCGGTGCTGGCCGCAGGTGCTGCGGTTCGAGGAACCGGCCGCGTACGCCTGGCGGCTGGCGAACCGGCACGTCGCCGACTGGGTGGCGGGCGAGGAGCCCGTGGCGGTCGAGGCGGTCACCTTCGCGGCCGTGATCGGGGCGTTCAAGCAGGTCGCCAAGGGGCTGCTGCACAGCGAGGCGGACGAGGTGCGGCTGTACGCGGCGATCCTCGAACTGCCGGACCGCCAGCGGGACGTGATCATCCTGCGCTACCTGCTCGGACTGCACGTCAAGGTGATCGGGGCCTACCTCGACCGGCCGGTGGCCACGGTGCACTCCAACCTGCGGCACGCCCGGGAACGGCTGGCGCGACGGCTCGGGGTGGGCGAACTCCCGGACAGCGAGGGCGAGCAGTGAGCCTCCGGCCGGAGCCGCACCCGCCGGTGGACGGGCCCGGCGCTCCCCCGCCCGACGGGGCACGGAGCACCGACGGGGGGCGTGCGCCGCTCCACGTGCCCCGACCGGAACGCGCCCACGCCGAACGGATCGCGGCGCTGCGCCAGGCCCGGCTCACCGCGGGACCGCCCCACCTGCCCACCGAACACGAGCAGGCCGCCTTCGAGCTGGGCCTGGTGGTGGCCCTGGTACTGGGCGCGCCGGACGCCTCGCGCGGCCTGGACCTGCTGGTGAACGCGTGCCGGATCCAGCCCGAGGGGGCGGAGGTGTTCGGCGCGCTGCTGTACGCGACCGGGCGGGAGGAGGGTGCGGAGTTCTGGTGGCGGTTCGCCGCCGGGTCCGGCAGCGGGACCGCCGCGTACTGCCTGCACCTGCACCACCTGATGCTCGGCGAGACCGACGACGCGGACTACTGGCGGGCCTGGTCGGACCAGCTCGCCGCGGCCGAACGCCCGCACGGGCCACGGCCGTTGCGGATGAGCCGGCCGCTGCTGCCGGACAGCGCACGGCGCGACATCCTGTCCCGCTGCCACCGCGGGCTCGCACCGCAGCTGCCGCCCGCACTGGTCGCGGTGATCGACCGGCTGCCCGTGCAGGACGGCGACGACGAGCCGCACGAGGTGCCGAGCCCGTGGGAGCTCACCTCGGGGACGACGGCGGAGTGCTCGTGGGAGTGGGCCACCTCGGAGAGCGGGCAAGCGGACCCGCAGGGGTGAGTCGACGCACGTTCGCGGTTCCCCCGATCGGGCGACGCCGCATCCAGCGCGGCACTAACTCTCGTGCCGCATCGTGGAGTTGACATGACAAGGCGCCTCACCGAGTACGGCGCCGGCGGCCCGGAACGACCCTGACCCCGACACCGACCCTGACACCGGCACCGGCACCGGAACCGGCACATCGGACAGCCACACCGGACCGGGCCCGAGCCCGCCCGGATCCGGCGGCAGCGGCGGGGACGGACCGGCACTGGCAGGCCGAAGGATCGCAGCGGCCGCGGCCGTTCGCCTTCACGCAGGCCTCCCGGCGGCACCACGACACCACGACCCCGTGAGGCGCTCGGGCGGCTCCAGGACGGCGTACGAATCCAGTGGTCCAGTCCAATCCACGGGCGAGAACGGGACCTCCGCAACCCCCGGCGGTAGAATGCCGACCATGGGAGAGCGCCCGGGCGCACCCGCCGCCCCGCCCCTGATGGTGGTCACCGACACCGACTCGCAGCTGATCGACCCGGGCCGGTCCTACCACCTCGGCCGCGACCCGACCAGCGAGATCGTCCTCGACGACCCCCGCGTCTCCTGGCACCACGCCGTCCTGCACGCCATCGGCGACCGCTGGGAGCTGGAGGACGTCGGCAGCACCAACGGCACCTACGACGACGGACGCCGCATCCGCGCCGAGGACGTCGGCCCCGGCACCCGGGTGCGCTTCGGCAACCCCGCCGACGGCCCGTCCGCGACCTTCTCCGGCCTCCCCCGGCCCGCGCCCGGCGAACGCCCGTCCCTGCTCGCCCCGCGGGCGTCCGGCACCTTCCGCAGCCCCAGCACCGTCCTCCAGCTGGCCGCCCGGGCCGTGCGGATCGGCCGCTCGCCCGACAACGACCTCGTCCTGGACGACCTCGTGGTCTCCCGCCACCACGCCGAACTGCGCGAACTGCCCGTCGGCGGCCACGAGATCGTCGACCTGGACAGCCACAACGGCACCTACCTCAACGGCCGCCCGGTGCGCCGCGCACCCGTCGGCCCGGCCGACATCATCGGCATCGGCCACTCCGCGCTCTGCCTCTCCGACGGCCACCTCGTCGAGTACACCGACACCGGCGAAATATCCCTCGACGTGCAGGACCTCGTCGTCCGTGTCGGCCCCGACCGACGGGTGCTGCTGGACGGCGTCGGCTTCCCGCTCGCGGAGAAGGCGCTGCTCGCGGTGGCGGGCCCGAGCGGCGCAGGCAAGTCCACCCTGCTCAACGCGCTCACCGGGCAGCGCCCCGCCGACGAGGGCACCGTGCTGTACGACGGGCGCGACCTCTACCGCGACTATGCCGAACTGCGCCGCCGGATCGGCCTGGTGCCGCAGGACGACATCCTCCACACCCAGCTCACTGTCCGCCGCGCCCTGTCCTACGCCGCCGAACTGCGCTTCCCCGGCGACACCGCGGATCACGAGCGGGAAGTCCGGGTCGCCGAGGTGATCCACGAACTCGGCCTGGACGAAAGGGCCGAGCAGGTGATCGCCAGCCTCTCCGGCGGCCAGCGCAAGCGGGTCAGCATCGCCCTGGAACTGCTCACCAAGCCCTCGCTGCTCTTCCTCGACGAGCCGACCTCCGGCCTGGACCCGGGCATGGAGCGCTCGGTGATGCACATGCTGCGCGGGCTGGCCGACGACGGCCGCACGGTGGTGGTGGTGACGCACAGTGTGCTGAGCCTCAACGTGTGCGACCGCCTGCTGCTGCTCGCCCCCGGCGGCCGGACCGCCTACTTCGGGCCGCCGGAGGAGGCGCTCGCGTACTTCGGCTTCGAGGAGTGGCCGGAGGCCTTCGAGGCGTTCGAGAACGAGGACCGCGCCGTCTGGCACCAGCGGTTCCGCGCCTCGCCGCAGTACCAGCGCTACGTGGCGTCCGAGGCGGCCCATGTGCTCCACGCACCCGCCGCGGCCGCTCCGGCCATCGGCCCCGAGAAGCCGCAGAGCTGGCTCTCCCAGCTGGGCACCCTGGTGCGCCGGTACGCGGCGGTGCTCGCCGCCGACCGGCTGTTCCTCACCGTCATGGTCGTGCTGCCGTTCCTGCTCGGCCTGATGTGCCGGGTGATCGCGGGCGGGCGGATCTCCCAGGACAACGCCATCGACTGCCTGATCACGCTCTGTCTCGGCGGTCTGCTCACCGGCTCGGCCAACGCGGTCCGCGAGGTGGTCAAGGAACGCGCCATCTACCAGCGGGAACGGGTGGTCGGCCTGTCCAGGTCGGCGTACCTGGCCTCGAAGGTCGTCGTGCTGGGCGCGATCACCGTGGGTCAGGCCGTGGCACTGACCGTGGTCGGCATCGGCGGCGTGAAGATCGCCGCCAACCCGCCGCCCGGCGCCCCGCCGCCGGTGACGAGCGGCGTGCTGATGCCCCAGCTGCCCGAGCTGATCATCGCGATCGCGCTGCTCGCGTTCACGGCCATGATGCTCGGCCTGGTGGTCTCCGCGCTCGTCGACAAGGAGGAGGCCACCATGCCGCTGCTGGTGCTCCTCACCGTCGTCCAGATCGTCTTCACCGGCCTGATGCTCAAGCTGTACGGCGTGCCAGGGCTGGAGCAGGTCGCCTGGTTGGTGCCGTCCCGCTGGGGCCTCTCGGCGATGGCCCGCACGGTCGACATGCCGCACCTCTCCTTCCCGGTCAATCTCGCCGCCGACCCGATGTTCCGCCACGAGCGCGCCGGGTGGGTGCTCAGCATGGTCGTGCTGTCCGCCATGTCGGCGGTGTACGGACTGGTGGTGCTGGCCCTGCTGCGGCGGCACGAGCCGACGATCATGCGCAAGTAGCCGCCCGGGCCCCCGCCGGTAGAGTGGAAACCGACCTGTGGTTTGCCGCACCAGGCCCCCGCCCCGGGGCCCCGAGCTCCGGGCGCCGGCCCGCGCGCCGGAGGAAATGTGCCGCCCATGGACGAGTTCGCGTTCCGCCCCACCCACGTCGCCCCGCCGGGCGGGATGGCCACGTGGGCGGCCCCGGATCCGGCCCGGCCGTCCGCCCGGCTGGACGCGCTGCTCCCGGTACGGCTGGTCTCCCGGCAGGGCGACTGGGCACAGATCCTCTGCTCGAACGGCTGGAGCGCCTGGGTCGACGGCCGCCTGCTGATCGTCCTCCCGGACGCCCCGCCCACCGCCGACGGCCCGCCCGCGCGCGCCGCCGACCCGCGCCCGGCCCTCGCCGGGGCCGAGGCCGCGCTGGACCGCTACCGGGCGCTGCTGGAGGGGCTCGCGGCGGGCGCCCTGGACCTGGAGTCCTTCCGGGACCAGGCGCGCGGCCTGCGCGTCGGCCTGGTCGTCGACGGCGAGGCGCTGTGGGTGTTCGACCAGGTGCACGACCGCTGGTGCTACTGCGACGGGCTCCAGCTCCAGACGTACGCGGCCACCGGCCGGGTCGAGCAGGCGCCCGCCAACCGGCCCGCGCACTCGCCCGCCGGGTCCGGCGGCTACGCCCCCACCCGGGCGAGCGATCCGTGATCCCGTCCGCCCCCGGACCCGAACCGCCGGTCGGCGCACCTCCCGGACCGGCCGACGCTCCCAGCCTGCCCGCCGGGATGGTCGGGCGGACGGTCGCGGGCTACCGGCTGGAGGACGAGATCGGCCGCGGCGGCATGGCCGTCGTCTACCGCGCGAAGGACCTGCGGCTCGGCCGGACGGTGGCCGTCAAGCTCCTCGCCCCCGAGCTCGCCCGCAACGAGGTGTTCCGGCAGCGGTTCATGCACGAGTCCGAGGCCGCCGCCGCGATCGACCACCCGCACATCGTCCCGGTCTTCGGGGCCGGGGAGCACGACGGCATCCTGTTCATCGCCATGCGCTACGTCGACGGCGGCGACCTGCGCGCCATGATCGACCGCGGCGGCCCCTTCCCGGCCGAGCGGACCGCCCGGCTGGCCCTGCAGATCGCCTCCGCGCTGGACGCCGCGCACGACCACGGCCTGGTCCACCGGGACGTCAAGCCCGGCAACGTGCTGGTCGCCGCCGGCACCGACAGCGAGCACCCCGAGCACCTGTACCTCGCCGACTTCGGGCTCACCAAGAAGTCGCTGTCCCTCAGCGGGCTGACCAGCGTCGGCCAGATCGTCGGGACGCTCGACTACGCGGCACCCGAGCAGATCTCCGGCCGCCCGCTGGACGGGCGCTGCGACCAGTACGCCCTCGCCTGCGTGGTGTTCGAGATGCTGGCCGGTGCGCCGCCGTTCCGCCGGGAGAGTGACCTCGCGCTGCTCTGGGCGCACCTCAACGACCCGCCGCCCACCCTGTGCGAGCACCGCCCCGACCTGCCGCCCGCCGTCGACGCCGTGGTCGCCCGGGCCCTCGCCAAAGCGCCCGGGGACCGGTACGCGACCTGCCTGCAGTTCGTCACCGCGCTGCGCGCGGCCGTCACCGTCGGCGCCGCCCCCGCGGCATGGACGGGCGGCGGACCGCCGACCCGGGTCGTCCCGGCGGACGCCGCGGCGGACGCGGTGCCCGAGCCGCCCGCGTGGGCCGCCCCGGTCGTCCACCCGCCGCAGCGCGTCCGAGAGGAGCCGTACCCCAGATGAACGCCGTCAGCCAGGTATTCGCCATGCTCGCCGCCGCGATCCATCTCATCGCGTGGCCGCTGGAGAGCTTCCTGTACGGGCACCCGCGCGTGCGCTTCCTGCTCACGGGCAGCACGGCGGACGCCCCGGAAGTGCGGCTGTGGCGCTTCAACGTCGGCTTCTACAACCTCTTCCTCGCCCTCGGCCTGGTCGCGGGCCTGGTCCTCCTGCACGTCGGCCACCCGACCGCCGGGCGGGCGATGATCACCTACGTCAGCACGTTCATGATCGCCGGCGGGGTCATCCTCTTCGTCTCGGAGCCCAAGGTCTGGCGCGGCGCCCTCGCCCAGGCCCTGCCCCCGGTGGTCGTCCTGCTCACCGGGGCGTTCTGAGCGCGTTCCCCACCTCACTCCGTCGGCCCCTGCGGCACCTCGCCCCGGCGGCCCACCCGCGCCGCGAGCAGCGCGCCGAGGGCCCCGGCCAGCAGCCCCCAGCCCGCGGCCAGGGGGACGGCCGTCCACAGGTACGGGCGGAGCGTGAGGCTGCCGTTGCCGAGGCCGGCCAGCGGGTTGGCGCTGCCGAGGATGGAGCCGAGGAGGCCGCCGAGCCCGCCTTGGCCCACGCCGACGCCGAGCACGGACAGTCCGTAGTCGGCGTCCACCCGGGTCCACGCGCCGATCAGGGCCACGACCGCGGCGGTGGCCAGTGCCAGCCGGACGGCGTGCTGCCAGAGCGGGACGGTCCTCGGCGACCGGTAGGCCGCGAGGAAGCCCGCCGCGAGCAGCAGGACGGCGGCGACCGGCAGCAGCCACCAGCTGCGCGCGTCGTGGTCGGCGAGGGTGCCGAGGCTGATCGTGGCCTGCCGGCCGTCCGACGCGCGCAGCACCTCGGCGAGCGGCCTGGGCACCGGCAGGCCGACCGCCCCGGAGAGTCGGCCGTGCCACTCGGCGCCGAGCCCGATGCCGAACGCCGGCCACGCGAGGTCGGGCAGGGCGAGCAGCACGACGGCCATCGTCTGCCGGGCGTTGCCGTGCACGATCACGGTCAGCACGCCCGCCACCACCCCGATCGCCACGTACGCGAGCAGCAGCATCCAGAGCGCGAACGCGGCCGGGCGCACGGCCTGTTGGTAGGGCAGCAGGGCGGCCGGCAGCGGCGCCCGCCGGGACACCGCGAACGTGCCCGCGAGCACCACGAGCAGCCACACCAGCCCGATCCCGACCGTGCTGGGCCCGTCCGCGTGGAAGCCCACCTCGGGGGTCAGGCCGAGCGCGTTTCCGATGGCCTGCTCGATGCCGCCGCCGAGCGGGACGACGAAGGTGTGGGAGGCGCCGAGGGTGAGCACCACGAGGGCGAGCAGCCAGAGCACCACCGTTCGCACGATCCGGCCGAGCAGCTCGTCGCCGCCGGCCACCGCGCGGAACCGCAGTTGGCGCAGGAACACCTCGGCCATCACCACCGCACCGGCCAGGCCGACGGACAGCGGCATGGCGGTGATCCCGGCGTCCACGGCGGCGAACTGACCAGCGCCGCCGTCGAGTTGGACGGAACCGCCGACGGCGAGCGCCATCGTCGCGGCGAGCACGGACGGGAATCCGCCGTCCGGGAGGTCGTCCGCGCCGGCCAGCCAGAGGCCGAGCGCGGCCACCGCCGCCATCGCGGCGAGCCCGGCCACCACGACGGCGAGCGCGTCCAGCCAGCCGCGCACGGCGCCCGGCGGTCCGGCGGGGGCGGTCGCGGCCTGCTGCATGTCGCCTCCTGGTGTGCCCGGCCCCTGGGATCGGCCGCTTCGTTCGACCGGCTTCCAGGGTGGCCGAAGCGGGGTCGGCACGCGCGGCGACGGTGCGCGTGCCAGCTGTTGCGGCATCCGGGGCACGGGGGGAGAAATGGAACCCAGTGGCAGAAGCGTTCCCCGCCGGCCCCTCTGCGCCGGCCGCATGTGAAACGGAGCCACCATGAGTTACGAACCCCCTCCTTCCGGCCCGCCCAGCGTGCCGCCCCTCGGCCCCCCGTCCGGTCCCCTCTCGGGCGGCCCGCCGCCGCCCTCCGGGCCGCCCGGACCACCCACCGGCGGCGCCGGGCGCGGGCCGAACCGGCCGTGGTGGCGCTCCAGACGCGGCATCGCGGTGGGCGCGGGCGTGCTGGTGGCGGCCGTGGTGGCCACCGTGCTGGTCGTCAGCAACAGTGGCAACAAGACCGAGATGGTGCCGGCCGCCAATGAGGTCGCCCTGCAGACACCGGCCGATCCGGGCCCGGACCCGTTCACCCAATCGGTGGAAACCGCGCCGGTGACTCCCCCGGCCCCCGCCCCGGCGACCTCCCAGGCCCCCGCCCCGGCGACCTCCCAGGCACAGCAGCCCGGGCAGAGCGCGCAGGGCGGGCAGGGCGGGCAGGGCGGGCAGAGCGGGCAGAGCGGGCAGGGCGGGCAGAGCGGGCAGAGCGGGCAGGGCGGGCAGGGCGGGCAGGGCGGGCAGAGCGCGCAGGGCCGGCAGGGCGGGCAGAGCGCGCCGCCAGCCGCCCTCCACAGCGTGCAGGGCACGTCCTCCGGGCTCTACGCCGGGACGATGACCAAGTCCAGCTGCGACACCGAGCGGCTGATCTCGATGCTCTCGGCCGGCGACCGTGGCAGGGCCTGGGCGTCGGCCGCGGGCATCGAGCAGTCCGCGATCCCGGGCTACCTGCGCTCGCTCACCTCTGCCGACCTTCGCGTGGACACCCGGGTGACCAACCACAACTACAAGAGCGGCGCGGTGACGGAGTACCAGTCGGCGCTCCAGGCCGGCACCGCCGTGCTGGTGGACGCGCAGGGCGTGCCCCGGGTGCGCTGCTCGTGCGGCAACCCGCTGAAGCCCCCGCAGCTGGTGTCCAACGCCAAGTACATCGGGAAGCCGTGGGCGGGCTTCCAGCCGGCCACGCTGATCATCGTTGTCCCAGCGCCGCAGCCGGTGACCGAGATCGAGCTGGTCAACGTCGAGACGGGTGGCTGGTTCGTCCGCCTGACCGGGCGGATCGAGGTGATCGACCGGCATGCCGAGCCACCCAAGGGCCCGCTGGCGCCGGGCGTTCCGCCGCCTGCGCCGATGAAGCCGCGCACGCCGTCGGCGACGAGTTCGACGTCGACCAAGGGATCCACGTCAGCAACGCCGTCCGGTGCGACGACGCCCGGCCCGACCACCTCCGGCCCGACGACGCCCGGCTCCACCACAACCGGCCCGACGACGCCCGGCTCCACCACAACCGGCCCGACGACGCCCGGCGCGACCACAAGCGGCCCGACGACGCCTGGTGTCACGACGCCCGGTGTCACGACGCCCGGCCCGACGACGCCCGGTGTCACGACGCCTGGTGTCACGACGCCCGGCCCGACGACGCCCGGTGTGACGACGCCTGGTGTCACAACGCCCGGCCCGACGACGCCCGGCCCGACGACGCCCGGTGTGACGACGCCCGGTGTGACGACGACCGGCCCGACCACCTCCGGCCCGACGACGACCACCAAGACACCGACCGAGACCGCGACGACGACCACCAAGGCGCCCACCACCACCCAGTCGACCCAGGCGCCGACCGCCACCGTGACGGCTCAGACGCCCACCATGCTCACCAAGCCGCCCACCACCACCCAGTCGACCCAGGCGCCAACCATCATCACCAAGGCACCCGCCACCACCCAGTCGACCCAGGCGCCAACCGTGATCACCAAGCCCCCGACCAACACGGGGGGCGTCACGACCGGACCGACCGGAACCACGGGCACAACCGCTGGCCCGACCATGCCGGGCCCGACCCCACCGGGCCCGACCATGCCAGGCCCGACCATGCCGGGCATGACCCCCTGATCGCATGACTCCCCCGCTGCCACCGGCCGTTGCGAACGCCGGTGGCAGCGGCTCGTCCCAGGGCAGCAGGACAGCGGTGTCCTCGGGCCCGAGCACCCGCCCGTCCGCCGCCCCGCGCACGGCCGACTCTCAGTCCACGCAGGGGATCCCGCCGGCCTTGACCGCCGGCCCCTGCATCGGGAGGCCGGCCGCCGGATCGCCCGGGTCACCGGAGGGGGCGGCGGAGGGCGCGGCGCTGGGGGTGGCGGCGCGGGCGCTGCCGAGGGTGACCACGACGTGCCCGGCGGGCACGGCCGAGGCGGCGGTCGCGGTGACGCCGTAGCGGGCGGCGATCGTCTGGGCGTCGGCCTTGGCGCCGCTGCCGTACGTCACCGTGGTGGCCTTCGTCCGGCCCGACGCGTCGCCCACCTTCCCCGCCGGGTAGCCGAGTTCGGTGAGCGCCTTGGACTCGCCGGCCGCCGCGCCCGGCCCGGCGGCCGTCACCGCGAGGACGTCCACGGTCGCCTTGTCCTTGGCCGGCGTCGTCGCCGCCGTACTGGGCGCGGCGCTCGGCGACGCGGTGTCCCCGGCGTCCGGCGCGGCCTGGACGGGCGTCTTGTCGTGGCTGAACAGCTGCCGGACGATCTTCTTGATCAGGTCGGGGTTGACGGTGTTGACCTCCTGGCCCCCGACCGTCTTGAACCCGGCGATCGGCAGGGTGTTGAACTCGACGTTGCCGCCGGTCAGGTTGGGCGCCTGCTGGGCGAAGTCGAGGATGTTCCACTCGTTGTCGATGACGACGTCCTTCTTCACCACCCCGAACAGCTTCTGCATCTGCCCGAAGTCGTTGAGGATGCCCTGCTGCTTGAGCTTGTACTCGACCGAGGAGATGAACGCCTGCTGGCGGTGGGTGCGGTCGAGGTCGCCGTTGGTGAGGTGGTGGCGCTGGCGGACGAAGGAGAGCGCCTGGGCCGCGTCCAGCGAGCTGATGCCGGCGGGCAGCTTGAGCCCGGTGCCGCCGCCCTCGTGGGTCGCGGTGCGGGCGATGATCGGGTCGTCGACCGGGTGGTTGAGGCAGACCTGGATCGGCTCGACCGCCTTGGCGATGTCGTAGAAGCCGATCAGGTTGACCTCGGCGAAGTGGTCGATCGGGACGTCCAGGAAGCTCTGTACGGTCTGGATGGTGGCCGAGCGCCCGGCCTCGCGGCTCTGCCGCTCCGACTCCGCCTTGGAGAGCCCCTTGTTGGCGAGCTTCGCCTCCGCGGCCTCCTTGGCGATCCCGTACGCCTCCTTGATCTTGTGCATCTTGCCGTCCGCGCCGACGGTCTGCACGTAGTCGTCGCGCGGGACGGACAGCGCGGTGACCTTGCCGCCGTTGGCCGGGATGTGCAGGACGATCAGCGCGTTGGTGTTGTACCCGCCGATCTCGCTGGAGCCGGCGTGCAGTTCGTCCTCGACGAACTGCTTCGGCAGGTCGTTGCCGTCCATGTCCTTGCGGCTGTCGAGGCCGATCAGCAGCAGGTTCACCGACTTGTCGAGGTGCGGCGGGGCGTTCTTCTTGGCCTCGCCGAGCGCACCGGACTTGGTCATGCCGTCGTCGAGGCTGCGGTACTCGTACCAGGTGAAGCCGCTCGCCCCGAGCACGGCCACCGAGACGGCGCAGGCGATCGTGCGGCCCGCGACGGCGAGCGGGGCCGGGCCGCCGCGCGGGGCGCGCCCGCGAGTGGGCCTGCGGTCAGCCACGTCGGCTCCTTCGGTTGCCGTCCGGCGCTCCGCCTCCACCGGCCCGGCCCTCCGGCTGCCGCCGGGCGATCACCGCCTTGACCAGGGTCACCACGAGCGCGGCTCCCACCGCCGCGGCCATCACCGGGAACGCTCCGACGACCCAGCGCAGCGCGCCGGTGCCGAGCTGCTTGGTGTCCTGGTACTTGTCACCGTTGAACACGTACTCCGTGGCGGAGGCCGTGACCAGCACCACGAGCGGCGCGCCGGTCACCACCCACCAGCGGCCCGCCCTGCTGGCCAGCCCCGTCGCGAGCGCCGTCCCGAGGACGGCGGCCACGGCGAAGCAGATCCCGACGCCCGGGCCGTTCAGCTCGTCGGCGA
Source organism: Kitasatospora sp. NPDC001660 (assembly GCF_053596725.1). Lineage (NCBI taxonomy): Bacteria > Bacillati > Actinomycetota > Actinomycetes > Kitasatosporales > Streptomycetaceae > Kitasatospora > Kitasatospora sp. NPDC001660. Next base: position 59,953 of record NZ_JBSFGU010000008.1, read on the forward strand.
CGGCACCGAGCAGCGGCAGGACGACCGCCGCCAGCGCCACCAGGAGGCTCCGGCGCTTCCTCGCCTGCTGCCTGCGGCGCGTGGCCGCGCTCGCGCGCTGGCCACGGGCGCCGGACGCCGGGACCTGCTCGCCCCCGCCGGCCGAGCGCGACCGCTGCGCGGGGACGGTGGCGTCGTCGGGGCGCGGCCCGGCCTCCTGGTACGGCGTTCTCGCCCGCTGCCCGGCCATGCGCACTTCCCTCGATCGTTTCGGCTTACCGCTGCCACGGCGCGAGCGCGCCGCTCTGCGTGCCGGGACGCGAACCGTCCTGGCTTCGGTTCCCGCCTCTACAGGGTTGTAGAAGCGGGACTGGAGCATACAAACCCATTTCAGCAAAGTCACCCGTCGCACTCCGCACCCGCGGACCGTCCGGAGGCCGTCGCTAGGATGGTCATGATCCGAACGATCATGCCCCCGCCACGTCGGCACATCTACAGGAACGCATCAGAGGAGCGGAGCGTCACCATGTTTGAGAGTCTGAAGAACCTCGCGGACAAGGCCACCGACCTCGCCCGCGAGCACGGCGACGTGATCGGGCAGGGGCTGGACAAGGTCGGCGAGGCCATCGACGACAGGACGGACGGCAAGTACAGCGGCCACATCGGCACCGGCGTCGAGAAGGCGAAGGGCTTCCTCCGCGACCTCGACGGCGGGCAGAAGCCGGGCGAGTAGCACCTGCCGGAGGCGCGTCCGCACGTACGGTCGTCGAACGAATTCCGCACGAAGTTCCGAGCGAACGGGGAGGGCCGACAGCGGTGGGCGAAGAACGGAACGGACCACGCTGGGGGCGCTGGATCGCCGTCGGCCTCGTCGTCGCGGTCGGCTGGGGCACGATCCGCGGCGGCGACCACCCCGGTTCACCGTCCGCGGCCGCCTCGGCCTCCCCCTCCTCGTCCGCGTCCCCCTCGTCCTCCTCGTCCTCACCGGCCTCGTCTCCCCCGTCGCCGCCGTCGGGGCGCTACGACCCCGCCGACTACGCGAAGCCCGTGCGCGAGTACGCGGCCCAGGCGGGCGTCAACCCGCAGCTGGTGATGGCGATCCTCTACAACGAGTCCTACAAACCGCACGACCCCGACCTCGAACGGGCCTGGCAGCGCGGCAAACCCGACGCCTCCTTCGGCATCGCCAACATGCACCGCGCCGCGTTCGACGACACCAAGCAGGGCCGCGACTTCGCCACCCGCCGCTGGGAGGAACTCCCCGACGACCGCAACCTCGCCATCCAGGCCGAGGCCTGGCACCTGCGCGACCTCGCCGACCGGCTCCCCGCCAAACCCGCCGCCACCTACACCCGCGACGAACTCCTCGCCCTCGGCTACAACACCGGCGCCGCCAACATGCTCGCCTTCGCCCGCGGCGCCAAACCCGGCCCCCAGGCCCAGTCCTACCTCGACCGCCTCCACGACAACTGGCCCCGGTCCGCCGACGCGGTGAAGTGATCCGGCAGGTCCGCGCCCGCCCGGCCGTCGCGTCGCGGGTCGACTCCTCGACCCGCGGCGGGTGGTCAGGCCCCGGTCGTCAGGTGGGTGGTCCACTTGGTGCGCCAGGCGAGGGCGTCGGTGACGGCTTCGGTGATGGTGCGGCGCGGGGTCCAGCCGAGGAGGGTGCGGGCGTTGTCGATGGCGGCGTAGCAGCCGATGACGTCGCCGGGGCGGGGACCGGCCTCGCGGATGTCGAGGCGGGCGCCGACGGCCGCTTCGAAGGCGGCGACCAGTTCGCGGACGGTGGTGCCCTCGCCGGTGCCGATGTTGACGACGCGGTAGCGCTCGGCGGCGGCCGGGGCGATCACCTCGTCGAAGCGCAGGAGCGCCGCCACGTGGGCGTCGGCGACGTCCTGGACGTGGATGTAGTCGCGGATTCCGGAGCCGTCGCGGGTGTCCCAGTCGGTGCCGGTGACGGTGAACGGGGTACCGGCGCCGTGGGCCTCGATCAGCTTGCCGAGGGCGTGCGAGGGGTGGAGGTCCTGGAGGCCGGTGCGCAGCTGCGGGTCGGCGCCGATCGGGTTGAAGTAGCGCAGGGTGATGACGCGCTGGTCCTCGGCGTCCTCGCCGCGGGTCCAGTCCTGGAGGATCCGTTCCATCACCTGCTTGGTGCGCGCGTACGGGCTCTGCGCGTCGACGACGCAGGTCTCGTCGACGCGTCCGTCCGGGGTGGGCGCGTAGATGGAGGCCGAGCTGCTGAAGACGACGCGGGTGCAGCGGTGGCGCTGGAGGGAGTCGAGCAGCTCGACGGTCTTGGCGACGTTCTCGCGGTAGTAGTACAGCGGCTTGGCGACGGACTCGGGGACGACGATCCGCGCCGCGCAGTGCAGGGTGGCGTCGATGTCGGGGTGCTCGGCGAAGACCCGGTCGAGGAGGTCGGAGTCGGCGATGTCGCCCTGGTAGAAGATCCGGTCCTCGACGAATTCGGCCCGGCCCTTGGAGAGGTCGTCCAGCACGACGGGGGTGACTCCCTGGTCGAGCAGCGTGGACGCGACCGTGCTGCCGATGTAGCCCGCTCCGCCGGTGATGAGGACCTTCTTCATAGGCTTCGCTCCCTGTCGCGGGCCCGGCCACCGGGTGGTGGTCGGTCTTGAGAGCAGGGACGGCGGCGCGCAGTGGGCGGTTCCACCGGTTGCCCGGCAGGCACGGTCAGCGGCGGGCGCGGACGCGGAGCCAGTAGCCGACGGCGACGAGGAGGACGGCCGCGGCGGCGGTGCCGATGGCGGCCCAGGTGGTCGCGTCGGAGGTGGTGTCACGGGCGGTGGACGTGGAGGCGAGGGCGGCCGCGGAGGCGGCCGGCACCACGCTGCTGACAACCGGTGAGACGGTCGGTGCGGCGGACGACGGAACGGACGGGCCGGCCGGGGTGGCACCGCTCATCGCCGGCGCCGGGTCGGTGATCGCCGCCGCCTCGACGTCGAGTTCGCGCTCACCGTGCCCGAGCGAGGGGAACGCGCAGTCGACGGTGATCCGCCAGTGCCCGGCCGGGAGCGTCTCGCGCGTGGTGTACGTCCCGGGGTGGCCCGGGACGGCGACGAGGGGCCAGGGGCCGGCCGTGCGCCCGTCGCCGGAGGTCGCGGCGAGCGTGCCGGCGAACTCCTCGACGACCGGCTCGTGGTCGTTCTCGAAGGTGGCGACGGCGGCCACGTGGCCGTTCTGCACGCCGGAGATGTCGAGGTGGACGGTGTCGCCGTGGGCGGAGGCCGGGAGGGCGACGATGCCGAGGGCGGTCACGGCGAGCGCGGGGGCGGCGAGGAGCGTTCGGGTGCGCATGGCGGGTTCCTCGTGGAGAGCGGGTGCGGGGGGCAGGGCGGGGCCCTGGGTGCGTCCACCGCACCCAGGGCCCCGGGGGACTCAGCTGGTCTTCTGCAGCGACCAGTTCTGGTACGGCTGGCCGTTCGGCTGCTGGAGCTCCAGCAGCCAACCACCGTAGTACCAACGGTCGCTGATCCCGAGCACGAGCGAGCTGCCGGCCGCGGTCAGGCTGAACCCTCCACCGGAGGCGTTGAGCTGCCACTTCTGGGCGGCAGCGTCGGAGCACGGCCGCTGTGCGACGTACTGACCGGCGACCGGATCACCGCCCAGCTGCAGGCACTTGTCGGAGCGGACGGACTTGATCCGCACCGCGCCGTCGCCCGCGTCCTCGAACACCCACTTCTGGTTGGCGTAGCCGGTGCGCTGGTAGGCGATCGCGACGGTGCCGTCGTTCAGCGAGCTGCCCCACAGGTCGGCGGCCTGGCCGGTGAGGCCGTTGACCATCGTGTAGTGGGTGCCGGGCTGCGGGCGCCCGGCGTCGGCGGCGGTGCGGAAGGTCACGGCGCGGCCCGGCTTGGCGACCGCGCCGGCGGCGTCGCGGACGGCGACCGCCACGGTGTACGAGGTGCCGGGCGCGAGTCGGACGAGGCCGACGACGGTGGAGCGGACGGTGCCGATGGTCTGTCCGCCCAGCACGACGTCGTAACCGGCCGCGGACGGGACGCCCGGCCAGCTCAGCATGACGGAGTTCTGGGTGATCTGGCTGACCGTCACGTCGGGCGAACCGGTCCCGGTGGTGGGAGTGCCGGTCGGGGTCGGGGTCGTGGTCGGGGTCGCGGTCGGCGAGGGCGAGCCGGTCGTGCTGCTGCTGGGCGTCGGGGACGGCGACGCCGTCCGGGTGGGCGAAGCGGTCGGGGACGGCGTCGGGGTCGCGGTCGGGGTCGGCGAGGGGCCAGGACCGGTGCCGTTGCCCGCGATGAGGAAGCGGTTGTTGGCGACGTTCCAGTGCGAGGAGAGGTAGCTGCCCGGCTTCGGGTCGGTGCTGTAGTAGTCGTCATGCGTGCAGTCGAGCCGGTCGTAGTGCGAGCGGTCCGGGCAGACCAGCTTCATCTGCGGGTAGTACGGGTAGTCCGAGTAGCACATCAGGTCGTAGTCGTAGACGCAGTGGCCACCCTTGCTGGTGCTGGGCGCGCTGTTGTTCACCGCGCCCAGGTTGTGGCCGAGTTCGTGCGCCGCGGTGTGCCCGCCCCAGCAGCCGGAGTCCGTCCGGCCGTACGAGGGGCCGAAGTTGCTGAGGTTGTCCTGGCCGGAACGCTCGTCGCCGGCGAAGGTGCCGATGCCGCAGTACACCTTGGCATCGGTGAACATCATGTACTTGCGGTCCTTGCGGTTGAACCCCTGCGCGGCGAGGGCCCGGTTGCTCGCGTTGAAGTCCTGGATGTCCGCGTCGGAGACCTGCACGTTCAGCACGGAGGCGGAGCAGTCGGAGTCGGTGACGAAGCGGACGTGCCGCACGCCGCCGGTCTCCTGGGCGCTCGCGTTGTAGATGACGTCGACGTCGGCGGCCCACTTCTTGAAGGAGGCCAGGTACTGGGCGTAGCGGTCGTTGCCGGGGGCGTGGACGTACACCACCTGGATGCGGTTGCCGCTGCTGCCGTCGCCCTCGCAGACCACCGACGAGCCGCCGGACGCGGCGGGGGTGTTCTGCTGCGGGGCCCCGGCCGGGTCGCCGAGCAGCGCCTTCTGACCGGCGTCGAGGACCGGCGCGGCGCCCTTCAGCAGGTCGGCGGCGGACGGGGGCTGGGCGTTCGCGGCCGGGGTGAGCACCGGCGTCTGGGCGGCCGCGGCAGCCACCGGCGCGACGTCCTTGTGGATGTCGACGTCCTTCGGCGGTGCGTCCGGGCCGTGGCTGCACAGCTGGCCGCCGGTGACCTCCAGCGCGCCGGCGCAGCGGTCGCCGTTCGGCAGGCTCAGGCCGGCGTAGACCATGCCGCGGTCGGGCTGGTCCTTGGGTATCTCCTTGAGCGGGGCGGCCTTCTGGTCGCGCTTGGGCGCGGGCGCCTGGGTCGCGCCCTCGGCGGTCCCGGTCTCGCCGCTGCCCTCGTCGGACACCACGCCCGCCTGGTTGCCCGACGCCGGACCGTCCGCCGCGGCCGTGGCGTTGGTGCGGCTTCCCGCCGGTTCGAGCGCGCTCGAGATGCCGAGCGCACCCGCGACCAGACCGGCCGCGACCGCCGCGGCGATCAGCGTCGTCCTGCGGGTGAACCGCCTCCGCCTGCGTCGACGGAGCTCCGTGCTGCGGTGTCCCATCGCGTTCCTTTCCTCGTGCGACGGCTCGCGCCCCTGTGGTGACGGGCGCCGAGCCTTCCGACACATGGGAGAGCGGATGGGACGGGTGGGAATAACAGAAACTTCTTTCGAAAATTTTCGGGGCTCGTGAACGGGCTCCGTTCGAGGCCGCGTCAGAGCAGCGGCAGGGCGGAGACAGGACGGAAACAAAGCCGCGCCAGAGCGGCATCAGGGCGGCGACAGGGCCGCGCCAGGGCTGCGCCAGAGCGGCGTCAGGGCGGGCGAAGGCAGGGCCCCGCGTCAGGCGGCGGCGTGGGCGGCCTGTCGAACGGCCGGGACCGGGACCGGCCGGGTGCCCCGCCCGCAGCGCAGGCGGGCGAGTGCGGTGGCCAGCACCGCCGGGTCACCCGCGAGCCAGAGCCGCAGGGCAGCGGACAGCGCGGCGCTCGCCGGGCCCGCCGCCGGACCACCCGTCCGGGAGATCCGCTCGCCCAGCAGCGGCAGCAGGTCGGCGACCGGCGCGGGCAGCCACAGCGTCACGGCGCAGGGTGCGGGCCGGGCGAGCACCCGGCGCAGCCACAGGGCGGCGGCGTCGCCGTCCAGGGTGGGGATGACGTCCAGCAGGCCGTCCACCGCCACGTCGGAGACGTCGCCGCCGCGGCCGCGCGCCAGGGAGCGCAGCAGAGCCCGCTCGGCGGCGCTGATCCGGACGGTCAGCATGACCTCGTCGTCGCAGTCCATGGATCCCAGTTCCCGTCTCGTGGCGTCGGACCGGTTCGGTGGCGGAGCGGCGTGCGGGGGTTTCCTGCCCCTCGGCCGTCCCGTCCTCACCTCCCGGCCCTCGGCTTCGTGTCCACACCATTCCGAGCGCCGCTTCGCGCCGCCCCTCAACCGCCGTCCGGCACCGGTGCGATCAGGCCGTAGTGGCCGTCGTACCGGCGGTACAGCACCCGGCCGCGGCCCTCGCCGGGGTCGGTGTGGAAGACGAACGGCCGCCCGGTGAGCCAAAGTCGCCGGGCCGCCTGGCGCAGGCCGAGGCAGGGCACGGGCTCCAGGTGCTCGCCGAGCGGGAGGGTCGCGCAGGCGGCGGCGCCCTCGACCCGGACCGCCCGCAGCAGCCCGAGCCCGCCGCCCAGCGGCTGCCGGTGGACGACGCTGTCCTGGCCGCTGCCGGAATCCGTGAAGAGGTGGAACGAGCGGTCCAGCGCCAGCATGTCGCGTGCGGCCTGCTCGGGCGTGCGCAGCGCGAGGACGACCGGTTTGCGCCGGGCGATCCGCCGCTCGGCGAGCGGGCGGGCGGCGAACTGCGGACGGTAGGCGCTCTCGTGGACGGCGGCGAGCCCGATGTGGCCGTGCTCGCGCAGCCGGACGGCCCGGCCGGCGAGGGTGCCGAGCGCCAGGTCGACGGCCTCCCGGGTGGTGACGGCAGCGAGTTGCACCCGGACCGGCCCGACCTCGTCGAGGTCCACGTCGGCCTGCGCCACGGCGGGCCGGCTGACGGCCCGGCCGCGCACGCGCGTGAGCCGGACCCGGGCCGCGCGCATGCCGGTGCCGATCGCGGCGACCAGGTCGAGCGCCCGGCTCCGGGCGTACTCGGCGTCCTCGCGCGGCAGTTCGCCGCGGATCTCCACGCGCACGTCGAGGGCCGGCCGGGGGCGCAGACGCGTCATCAGGGAACCTCCTTGTCCGGCAACCATGCTGGACCGCCCGCGGCCGACCGGCGAGGGCCGAAAGACCCTGCTGCGAGGCAACCGGGGACGGGTCGGCGCACCGGCATCGCCACAGGTCGAGGCGGCCGCGCCCGCCGGGCGCCGGGAGCGCGCGGCCGGGTGTTGTCGATCGACCATTGGGGTGATCCGCCCGCGCGCGGCGAAACGCCCGTCCAACCGGCGCGTTTCTCATGTCGTGCGCCCTCTGGGAAGGGTGTACGCGGGGCTCCGTGCTGACCGGTCCCCCGCCTCCCGGCCGGCGCGACGGCGCATCCCGCGGTACCGCCGCCCCGGCCCATCTGGATAGAGGTAGTGTCATGACCCTGACGACAGGGGCACTCACGGCGAGCAGCACACCGGCGGCCGACCGGACACCGGTGGCGAACGGGACACCGACGGCACCCGACCGGTCGAGAACCGCCCCCGCGGCCGCGTGCCCGAGAACCGCGACCACGCCCGCGACCATCACGCCCACCACCACGACGCCATCGGAAACCCTGCTCCCGAAGGCCGCGAGAGCCGCCTCGCTCGCGGCCCGGGCGGCCGTCCCGCCGCTCGCCCCCGGCGCGCTCCCCGGCCTCGGCCACGCCGCCGCCCTGCTGCGCGACCCACTCGGCTTCCTCGGCTCGCTCGCCCGCCACGGCGGCGTGGTCCGCATCCGCCTCGGCCCGCGCACCGTCTGCGTGGTCACCGACGCGACGCTCGTCCACAAGCTGCTCGTCGCCCGTGCCCACGACTGCCCGCGCGGTGCCGTCCAGGACACCCTCAAGACGGCCTTCGGCGACGGCCTGCTGATGTCCGAGGGCCAGGCCCACCGCGACCGCCGCCGGGTGATCCAGCCCGCCTTCGGCGCGGACCGGATGGCCGAGTACGTCGCCGTCATGCACCGGGTCACCGAGGAACGGGCCGCACGCTGGCGGCCCGGCCAGGTCCTCGACGTGGCCAAGGAGATGAACCACCTCGCGCTGGAGATCGTCACCCGCTCCCTGTTCGACGCCCGGCTCAGCGAGGACGCCACGTCCGCCTTCCACCGCGCGCTGCCGGACCTGGTCAAGGGACAGATCATCCAGTCCCTCTACCCCCACCCGGCGCTGGCCCGGCTGCCGCTGCCCGTCAACCGCCGCTTCGACGCGGCCGTCCGGGTGCTCAACCAGGTCGTCGACCAGGCCGTCAACGGCCCTACCGGGCAGGCGGGTTCGGACGGAACGCTACCCGCCCTGCTGCGCGCCGCGACCGACCCCGCGACCGGCCGCCCGCTCACCGAGGCCGACGTCCGGTCCGAAGCGATCACCATGTTCGGCGCCGGGACGGAGACCGTCTCCACCACCCTCACCTGGCTGGTCGACGAACTCCTGCGCCACCCCCAGGTGGAGGCCCGTGTCCTCGCCGAACTGGACGAGCACCTGCCCGCGGGCACCGTCCCCACGCCCGACGCGCTCGCGCGCCTCACGTACACCCGCGCCGTCGCCCAGGAGGTGGTGCGGCTGCACGCGCCCAACGCGTTCCTGATGCGCACCGCGCAGGTGCCCGTCGAGCTCGGCCCCTACCGGATCCCGGCCGGCACCGAGCTGCTGTACAGCCTCACCGCACTGCACCGCGACCCGGTCCGCTACCCGAACCCGCTGAGCTTCCGCCCCGAGCGCTGGCGGGACGGCGGCGCCGGACGGCAGTCCTTCCTGCCGTTCGGGGCGGGCAAGCACAAGTGCATCGGCGAGGCCTTCGCATGGGCCGAGCTGACCGTCGCGGCGGCCGCGATCCTGCGCCGCTGGCGGCCGGTGGCCGTCCCCGGGGCGCGGGCCCGCGAGGTGGTGTGGACCACCGTCCAGGCCCAAGGGCTGCGGGTCCGGCTGACCCCGCGCGAGGGCGGGCAACGGCGCGAGGCCACGCCCGGCCGGTGTCCGGCCACCGCGCGCCGACCCGCCCGCCCGGACGGCGAACTGGCCGCCGCCACCGCCCGGCACGCCGACTGGACGCTCGACCGCGGACTGCTCACCCGCGCCGAGCTCCCCCGCTACCAGGCCTACGCCCTGCCCGAGTTGATCGGCCACGCGTACCCGCGCACCCGCGGCGCCGACCTCGACCTCCTGGTCGACCTCCTCGGCTGGTTCACCATCCTCGACGACCGCTTCGACGGCTCGCCCGGCCGCCGATCCGCCGAGGCGCGGGCGATCGTCGACCCGCTGATCGCCGTCCTGGACGGCGCCGAACCGGCCGCCGGCGAGGACCGGCTCACCGCCGTCTGGCGGGAACTGTGGGATCGCCAGAGCGGATCCGCCTCCCCCGTCTGGAGCGCCCGGGCCGCCCGCGAGTGGCGGGCCTGCCTCGCCACCTTCCCCGCCGAGGCCGAGCACCGCGCCCACGGCACCGTCCCGCGCCTCGGTCTCGCCGAGACGATGCGGCTGCGCCGCCACGGGAGCTGCCTCTACCCGTTCATGAACATACTGGAACGCGTCCACGGCGCCGACGCGCCCGCCGCGCTGCACGCCGAACCCGCCCTGCACCGGCTGCGCGCCCACACCGCCGACGCCGCCACGCTGATCAACGACCTGTACTCGCTGCAACGGGAGGAGCGCCAGGGCGCCGCCGCGTTCAACACCGTGCTCACCCTGCAACGTCTGCGCGGCTGCGGCCGCACGCACGCCGTCGGCGCGGTCCGCGCCCGGGTCGCGCAGCTGCGCACGGAGAGCGCGGTCCTGCGCCGCGAGCTCCTCCGGCGCCACCCGGAGGCCGACTGGTACCTCGACGGCACCCGGGAACTGGTCGACGGCGTGCAGACCTGGACGAGCACCAGCCACCGCTACCGATAGGCTCCGGGCGGCCCTACTTGCGCCCGCCGAGCGCGAACAGCAGCAGCACGAAGCCGGCGAACAGGTGCGTGGCGAAGATGTAGATGCCCGCACGGATGAGCATCGCCTTGCGGCGGCGCTTCTCCTCGCTCGTGCTGTCGGGCGTGCTGTCGCTCATGGCGGCGGGTTCTCCTCGGGGAATTGGTCGGTCGGGCCGAGCGGCTCGGGACCTCGGCTGATCAGGGCCTCGGCGGACCAGGGCCTCAGCGGCCCGGTAGCGCGATCCCGGGCGCGCGCAGCTCGGTGAGCAGCGCGCCCTGGTCGGTGATCAGCTCGGTCAGGATCCGCCGCGCGGCCCTCAGCAGCTCGGCGACGTCCGGGGTGCTGAGCGCGTACACCACGGTGTTGCCCTCGCGGGTGGCCGTGACCAGCTGGGTGCGGCGCAGCACCGCGAGCTGCTGGGAGAGGTTGGAGGGCTCGACCTCGATCTCGGCCAGCAGCTCGCGGACCGGCCGGGGGCCGTCCTGGAGCAGTTCCAGCACCCGGATCCGGACCGGGTGGCCGAGGGTGCGGAAGAACTCCGCCTTGGCCTGGTACAGCGGGACGGGCATCGTCCGCTCTCTCCCTCGTGTGTGGCTGGGTCGGCGGCCGGGCGCGGGTCGCGCGGCCGGCAAGCATCATCCCTGCGGATGAAGAATTCTTCAAGTCTTCACGGTGCCGGCACGGCACCGCCGCAGCCCGAGGGCGCGCCGCCACCTCGAACACCCTTCGCGGGGGCCGAGCCTGGATGCTGTCAACTTCCGTTCTCAGCTTTCGAGGTGACGTGTAGTCAGCATCACCCTACCGGCGTAAACGGCACCTTCGGGGCACAGATGCGCGAAAAGTGCCACGCGTGAGGTCGGCCCGGGCGTACCCCGCAGGGCGACGGCCTCGTTGGACGGGCATGAAGCGCCTCCTCGCCGCCGCGACCGTGCTGGCCCTCGTCGCCGCCGCGCCACCACCCGCGGCCCTGCTCGGCACCGCGATCCGCCGCATCCCCACCGACGACCGCGTCGTCGCGATCACCTTCAACGCCGCGTGGGACGAATCCGGCCTGGACGGCGTCCTCACCACGCTGCGCGACCGCGCCGCGCCGGCCGCCTTCTTCCCCACCGGCGACTTCGCCGACCGGCACCCCGGCGCCGTCCGCACCATCGCCGCCGCCGGCCACGGCCTCGGGAACCACTCCTACAGCCACCCGCATTTCACCGGCCTCGACCGGCAGGAGGCCCGCACCGAGGTGCAGCGCGCCGACGCCGCCATCCGCCGCGCCGCCGGCGCCGACCCGCTCCCGTTCTTCCGCTTCCCGTACGGCGAAACGACCCCCGAGGCGATCGACACGGTCAACGACCTCGGCTTCGCCGACATCGAGTTCACCCAGGACACCAACGGCTACCTCGGCCCCAACCACGGCATGACCGCCGCGAGCGCCACCGACCGCGCCCTCTCCGCCCTCACCCCGGGCGCGATCCTCCAGCTCCACGTCGGCGCCACCGACGAGGGCGGCCCCGGCCGGTGCCTCGACGCCGAGGCCCTCCCGGCGATCATCGACGGCGCCCGCGCCCGCGGCTACCGCATCGTCTCGCTGCGCACCCTCCTGCATGAGTGAGCCGCTCCGCGAACGGGCGCCGCTGCCCGGCAGGCATCTCGCGCCGATCGCGCGCAGGGCGGGCGTCCGAGCGACGCGCGTCAGTGGTCGGAGCACGACCTGCGCGCCATCCCACCCCGCCCGGACGTCCCGGCCTCAGTCGAGCGACGCTCGCAGCGCCGTGATGCGGGCGAGGGCGGCGTCGAAGGCCGACCGGTCCAGGCGGCCGGAGTCGAGGGCCGCGGCGACGGCGGCGGCAGCGTCCTCGCCCTGCTGCGGGTCGCGGGCCGAGCACAGGAGGAGGTCCATGCCGGCGTCGGCGGCGGCGACCGCGCGGGCGCCGGTGTCGCCGTACGGGGTGAGGGCGCCCGCTTCGAGCGCGTCCGTCACCGTCACGCCGCCGAAGCCGAGGCGGTCGCGGAGCTCACCCCGGACGACGGCGGGCGAGAGACCGGCCGGGCGCTCGGGGTCGAGCGCCGGGTACACCGCCCAGGAGGCCATGACCAGGCGGACGCCCGCCGCGATCGCCGCCCGGTACGGTTCCTCTCCGCGGGCGCGAAGCTCGGCGAGCGGGACGGGCAGGGTGACCGGGCGCTCGTCGGTGTTCTCGTCGCGGGCGGCGGAGCCGAGGCCCGGGAAGTGCTTCGCGGTGGCGGCGACGCCCACGCCCTGCTGCGCGGCGGCGAAGGCGCTGCCCAACCGGCCCACCACGGCGGGGTCCTGACCGTACGATCGTTCGTGGCCGTCGATGAAGTTGCCGGGGGTGTCGTAGACGTCGAGCACCGGCGCGAGGTTGACGTTCAGGCCCGCGTCCGCGAGGTTCTCCCCCGCGCCGACGCCCGAGCGTTCCGCCTCGGCCGACGGGTTGGGCGACAACCCGGTGGCGCGCGCGGAGAGTTCGGGCGCGCCGGGCAGCCGGCGGACCTTGCCGCCCTCCTGGTCGGTCATCAGCAGCAGCGGCTCCGCCACCGGCGACTCGGCCGCCGCCTGCCGCAACATGCCGACGGCCTCGGCCAGTTGCTCCGGGCTGGTGACGTTCTCGCCGAACAGGATGACCCCGGCCGCGCGGCCCTCGCGGATCGCCTGGAGCACGACGGGCGGCGGGGTCGGCCCCGGGTAGGAGTAGACGATCCGGCGGCCGGCGAGCAGACGGGAGTCGAGGCTGGACGGCATGGCCGTCCTCTCCGCCGGGCCCCACGCACGCGTCGGCGCCGTCGCCGAACCGGCCGTGACCGGCCCGAGCGCGGCGGCCAGGACCGCGAGCACCGCCGCGAGCCGGGCGGGCCGGCGGAGCGGGGACATCGGACCTCCCGGAACGGGGACGACGGGAAAGGGAACGCTTGCGAACACCAGACGCACACGGAACGACGGCGTACAGTCCGCCAGCGTACCCAACCCCCCACCGGCGCGCCCGGCGGGCCAACGGACCCTCCCGCTCCTCGACCAGACGCTCCCCGGTGGGACCGGCCACCCCGACCGCCGCGCCGGCCAGCCCAGCACCGCCACCCCTCGGCTCCGCGTTCTTCCACCCGGACAGCCCGGCCGCCCGGGCCGCCGCCTGCCACCTCGTCCGCGTCCAGGCCGACGCGGGCGGCGACGCGCTGGTCGGCCGCCCCCTGCACCCGCTGCTGACCGCCGCCGGGTCCTCCGACGTGACGGTCCGTCCGCGCACGGTCCACGCCGACGCCTCCCGCCCGTCCCTCGTCACGTCCTTCAAGGCGGTGGGGGTCAGGCCCTGACTCAGCGCCGCCCGCGCCACCACTCGACGGTCGTGCGGAACTGCTCCTCGACCGGGGTGGCCCGCAGGGCGAACGCGGCCTCGTAGGCGGCGGAGTCCATCACGAACGGGCGGTCGAACTGGTAGAGCGTCTCGCGGAGTTCGCGCAGCAGCGGGGAGACGAGCGACCCGACGCCGAGGACGGCCGGGGGCGTCCGGCGGACGGCGACCGGGCCGGTGCCCGCCTCCGTCGCGAGACCGGCCACCATCTCCCGGGCCGACCGCGGCGCCACCGTCGGCACGTGCCACGCCCGGCCCCAGGCGCGCTCGTCGCCCGCGGCCTCGGCCAGGGCGGCGGCCACGTCCGGGAGGTAGGTCCAGCTGTGCGGCGCGTCCGGGTCGCCGAGCACCGTGACGGGCCGGCCGGCCAGGACGCGGGGCACGACCCGGGCGGCGAGGTGGCCGCGGTCGGTCACGCCGGGGCCGAAGAAGTCGCAGGCCCGGACCTCGACCGCGCGGATCCGGCCTGCCTCGTGCAACGCCCGCGCCTGCTCCCAGACCGCGGCCCGCACCCGGCCCTTGCGGCCGGTGGCGGCGAGCGGCAGGTCCTCGGTCAGCGGACCGTCGACCGGGCCGTAGCCGTAGAGGTTGCCGAGCAGGACGAGCACCGCGCCGCTCGCCTCGGCCGCGGCGCACAGCGCGTCGGCGAGCGGCGGCAGTTCGGCGGCCCAGCGGTGCAGGGGCGGCGCGGCGCAGCCGTGGACGGCGACGGCGCCGCGCGCGGCCGCGGTCAGCCGGGCCGGGTCGGACGCGTCCAGCGCGAGGTGTTCGATACCGGGTTCGGCGGGCCGCCCCGACCGGGTGACGACGCGCACCTCGTGCCCCTGCCCGGCCAGCAGCCGCGCCGTGGCCGCCCCCGCGGGCCCGTATCCCACTACCAGATGAATACTCACGCGGACACCTTACGGTCCGTCACTCCGCGCTGTCGCCGAGGAAGGCCAGCATCGTGCGCATGGCCTCGACGAAGGCGGCGGTCTGCGCGTCGTCGAGGCCGGCGAGCATGCGGAACTCGGTGGCGAGGTGGGCGGGCAGGGCCCGGTCGATCAGGGCGTGACCCTCCGGGGTGAGAGCGACCTCGCGGCTGCGGCCGTCCTGCTCGCTGCGGGTGCGGGTGACCAGGCCGCGGGCCTCCAGCCGGTCGAGGCGCTGGGTGATGGCGCCGGAGGTGACCATGGCGGACTCCATGAGCCCGGTGGGCGTGAGCCGGTAGGGCGGGCCGCTGCGGCGCAGGGTGGCGAGGACGTCGAAGGAGGCCGCGTCCAGGCCGTGCTCGCCGAAGGTGCGGTTGAGCTCCGTGTCCACCAGCCGGAAGAGGCGTTTGAGCCGGCCGAACACCTCCATCGGGGAGACGTCCAGGTCGGGGCGCTCGGCGCCCCACTGCGCGACGACGCGGTCCACATGATCTGCCACGGATCCAGAGTAGGGGATCCACCCCTGGATTTCTTAGCAGTGAGGTAACCGTGAGCCACCTCACGTCGCCGGAGCGGCACGAAATGCCTTAGCGCTGAGATACATTGGCTTAGTGCTAAGAAATCGACTCGGGATCGTGCTGCTGACCGCACTGGCCCCCGCCGTCTGGGGGTCGACCTACCTCGTCACCACCGAATACCTGCCGCCGGACCGGCCGCTCCTCGCCGCCGTCCTGCGCTGCCTGCCCGCCGGACTGCTGCTCGTCGCCCTCACCCGCAAGCTGCCCCAGGGCGGTTGGTGGTGGCGTGCGCTGATCCTCGGCGCGCTCAACATCAGCCTGTTCCAGGCCCTCCTGTTCGTCGCCGCCTACCGCCTCCCCGGCGGGATCGCCGCGACGGTCGGCGCCATCCAGCCACTCGTCACCGCCGTGCTCTCGTCGGCGGTGCTCGGGGAGCGGATCACACTGCGCACCGTCCTGTCCGGCATCGCCGGCGTCGCGGGCGTCAGCCTGCTCGTCCTGCGGGCCGGCGCCCGGCTCGACGCGGTCGGCCTCGCGGCCGCGATCGGCAGCGCGGTCGTCATGGCCGCCGGCCTCGTCCTCGCCAAGCGCTGGGTCTCCCCCGCGCCCGTACTCGCCACCACCGGCTGGCAGTTGACCGCCGGCGGGCTGCTGCTCGTCCCGGTCGCCCTGATCACCGAGGGCGCCCCGCCGTCCCACCTGACCGGCACGAACGTGCTCGGCTACCTCTACCTCAGCCTGATCGGCGCCGCCCTCACGTACGTGCTGTGGTTCCGCGGGCTCCGGGCGCTGCCGCCGAACTCGGTGTCCTTCCTCGCGCTGCTCAGCCCGGTGGTCGCCACCGCGCTCGGCTGGCTCGCCCTCGGACAGGACCTCACCCCGATCCAGGCGCTCGGCGCGCTCGTCGTCCTGGGCTCGCTGATCGCCGCCCAGCGGCAGCGCCCGCGCGCCGCCACCCCGGCGAGCACCACACCCGCCGCATCGGCCCCCGCCCACGAGAACGCGTGAATCCCCAACCCACCGAAGGAGAAACCCCCATGCGCATCACCGTGTTCGGCTCGACCGGCAACGTCGGCGGCCGGGTGGTCGCCGAGGCGCTCGCCCGCGGCCACGAGGTCACCGCCGTCGTCCGCGACCCGGGCAAGCCGCACGGACTCCCCGCCGCCGCCGTGACCGCCGTCGGCGACGCCCGCAACGCCGAGGACGTGGCCCGGCTCGCCGCCGGCCAGGACCTCGTGATCACCGCCACCCGCCCGGCGCCGGGCAGCGAGGGCGAACTCGCCGTCGCCACCCAGGGCCTGCTGGCCGGCCTCGCCGGGACGGCAGTGCGCCTGCTCGCGGTCGGCGGCGCGGGCAGCCTCACCGTCCCCGGGACGGACGGCACGATCCTCGTCGACACCCCGGACTTCCCCGCCGCGATCCGCCCGATCGCACTCGCCTGCAACGAGCAGCTCGACCTCTACCGCGCCGACGACCAGGTCGACTGGACCTACCTGAGCCCGGCCGCCCTCCTCGAACCCGGCACCCGCACCGGCCGGTTCCGCCTCGGACGCGACGAATTGCTCGTCGACGCCGACGGCAACTCCGCCATCTCGATGGAGGACCTCGCCGTCGCCCTCCTCGACGAGGCCGAGACCCCCACCCACCGCCGCACCCGCTTCACCGCGGCGTACTGACCGGAACCGGCGCCCGGTCCGTCACCACACACACGACGGACCGGGCGCCGGCACCCCAGCAGAGGTGTAGCCAGCACCACCCCGGAAACGGATGCGTACGTGATCGCCTGTCAGTCGCCGGTCCGACAGGATTTCTGCCGTGAAGACAGCCATCAACACCGCCGCCACCGTGAAGTCCTCCGCATCCCGCGCCCGCCGTGCCGCGGTCGCCGTCGCCGCCGCCGTGGTGGCCGGGCTCGCGGTGCCCGCTTCCGCGAGCGCCGCTCCCCAGGACGCCCGCGACCCCGGTGACGCCGTGGCCGTGCCGGCCCGCTACAGCCAGCAGCACCTCGACTGGCAGCCGTGCGCCGGGCAGCCCGCCCTGGAGTGCGCCACCATGACCGTGCCGCGCGACTGGCACCACCCGGGCGCCGGGGCCGACCTGTCCATCGCCGTCTCCCGGCACCGCGCCGGGGACCCGGCCCACCGCAAGGGCACCCTCCTCATGGCCGCCGGCGGCCCCGGCGCGTCAGGCCTGCTGCGCCCGGCCGGCCTGGCCACCAGCGCCCCGAAGGTCGCCGGCGCGTACGACATCGTGAGCTTCGACCAGCGCGGCGTCGGGCGCAGCACCCGGGCCGAGTGCCAGAGCCCGGAGCAGTTCCAGGAGTTCCTGGCCGGCGACTACCGCGACCAGTCCCCCGAGGCGGTCGACCGGGTCATCGCCAACGCCAAGACGCTCGTGGCCAGTTGCGAGGAGCACAGCGGGGACCTCCTGCCCTACCTGACCACCGAGCAGACCGCCCACGACCTCGACCTGTTCCGCTCGCTGCTCGGCGAGCAGAAGATCAGCTACTACGGCCCGTCCTACGCATCGATGATCGGCGCCTACTACGGGACGCTCTTCCCGCACCGGGTCGAGCGGATGGTGCTGGACAGCAACATCGGCTTCGAGGGCACGTGGGAGGAGTTCGAGCTCGGCCAGCCGATGAGCTTCCAGCGCCGCTTCGACGAGGACTTCGTGCCGTGGCTCGCGGCGCGCGACAGCACCTACCACTTCGGCTCGACGCCGCAGGAGGTCGAGGACCGCTGGGAGAAGCGGCGCGCCGCGCTGCACGACAGCCCGATCGTCGAGGGTTCGCTGACCATCGGCCCGAACCAGCTCGACAACGGCGCGATCGGGGCGATCTACGAGGAGGCCAACTTCCCGTACCTCGCCCAGGCGCTGGCGGCCGTGGACAACTGGCAGGGCGCGGACGCCGCGGGCCGGGCCATGGCCGGGCAGGTGTTCGGCCACTACCTCAGCCCGGAGTTCCTCGCCGAGTACTTCTCGGTGACGTGCTCCGACACCCCGTGGACCAGGGACATGGACACCTGGGTCGAGCGGGGCGCCGAGAACACCGCCCGCTTCCCGCTCGGCGGCGCCCGGACGCTCGCCTTCAGCGCCGTCTGCGCGTCCTGGCCGAAGACCCACGCGCCGCACGTCAAGGTGACGGGCGCGCACCTGCCGCCGACCGTGATGCTCAACTCCGTGCACGACCCGGCGACGTACTACGAGGCCGCCCTCGGCGCCCACCGAGCGCTGCGCGGCTCGCGGCTGGTCACCGTCACCGGCAACGGCGACCACGGCCAGTACCCCACCGCGAACACCTGCGTGACCGACGTCGTCGAGCGCTACCTGCTGGACGGCGAGGCCCCCGAGCACGACCTCACCTGCCCTTCCCCGCAGGCCGGTTGATTCCTCCGCCGGGGCGCCCGGCGACCGGATCGAACGGTCAGCGGGCGCCGCGCCGCGTGCGCAGCCAGGCGACCGCGGCGACGAGTCCGGCCGCACCGCCGACGGCGAGCTTGATCCCGAGCTTGGCGACGAGCACGCCGAGCCCCGGAACGCTCCAACCCAGCCAGTGGAAGACCGCCAGCACCACGGCCGCACCGCACACGATGGCGAGGACGGTGGCGGCGACGGCGGCGGGGCCGGAGAGTTCACGCCGTTCGGCGACGGCCCCGCCGGACGGCCGGCCGGAGGAAGTACCCGTCAGATCGTCAGCATCCCCATGACCCATGCGGGCCATCGTACGCGGTCACCACCGGGCGTGGTGCGTGTCCCCGCAGTGCTCGCCCGTCTCCTCGTCGGGGAAGCTGACGGCCAGCGTGAGGCGGTACTCGTAGACGTCGTCGCGGTGCCCCGGCACGCGGGCCCAGGCGAGCGAGTGCACCTCCGCCCCGGGCGCCTGGTGGCACCACGCGGCGGCCTCCTCCAGCGCCCGCGCCGCCGAACGGCCGGTACACACCACGGCGGTGTACGCGGCCACGGCGACGTCGCCCCCGCTCCGGCCGGCCCGCGACACCGCCCGGACCGCGGCCGCCGCCTGGGTCAGGTCCCGGGCCAGGTCGTCCACCACCCTCGGGGGCGCCGGCAGGACCGGTCCCTCGGCGACGGCCTCCGGCAGGTTCGCGCTCACGATCGGGGCCTCCGTCCACATCTGCGCCTCTGTCCGCACGGTCACGGGCACAGCATGCCGGTCCCGGTTTCCTGGCATGCCCACTTTCATCACAACGTCACCCGTCCAGGGCGCAGTTGGGGCCGAGACCTGGCGCCGGCGCGTCCGCCCTGGTAGGGAGACGGCCCTCGCCGTCCGCGATCCGGGCAGGTCAGGCAGGTGGCCGACGGGCGGCGCCGGGGCGCCCTGTGGGCCGCGCACGCACCACCCCCTGCCCCGGACCGCCGGTCCGCCCCCCGCGTACGCCGGCCCCGCGCCGGTGCGCCCACGACCGAACGCCGCCCAACTGCCGTGCCCCGGCCGGGACCTGCGGAGTCGACTCCGGGATACCCGGCGGACACTCGGGTGCTGTCGGATCGTCGTGATACTAATCATCCGGGCGGCGGGATCGTCATCGACCGGCAGGCACGATGATGACGGCCCGTCCGTTCACGGGAACGACCGGACAGGCACACGGGGAGGGGCAACGGCATGACGGCGAGGTTCGTCAGCGCGGACAACGGGCGCAAGGTGCGGCTGGGCAAGCGGGTCACGGGGACGGCGGCGGCGTTCACCGCGCTCGCGGCCCTGACCGGCTCCCAGATGACCAACCTCGGCCTGGCCCAGGTCGCCGCCGCCGACTCCGTCACGGCCCAGGCCGACGACGGCACCACGGCCGCCACCCCCGGCATACCGGGCGGCGGCACCGTCCCCGCCCCCGGTACCGGTGCACCCGCCGACGGCGGCGGCACCGTCTCGCTGCCCCAGCCGCCCGGTGCCGTGCCCGGCGCGCCCGCCGCCGGCCCGTTCGCCGCCGCCGGCGCCTCGCTGCCCGCGACCGTCTTCGCCGCCTACAAGCAGGCCGAGGCCTCGCTCGCCACCCGCTCGCCCGGCTGCCATCTGCCCTGGCAGCTGCTCGCCGGGATCGGCCAGGTCGAGTCCGGCCAGGCCGACGGCGGCCAAGTGGACGCCAACGGGACGACCCTGCGTCCGATCCTCGGCCCGGTGCTCGACGGCACCGGCGGCAACGCCGCGATCCCCGACACCGACGGCGGCCGCTACGACGGCGACACCCGCTGGGACCGCGCGGTCGGGCCGATGCAGTTCATCCCGTCCACCTGGGCCGCCTGGGGCGTGGACACCCAGGGCAAGGGCAAGGCCGACCCGAACAACGTCTTCGACGCCGCCGAGGCCGCCGGCCGCTACCTGTGCGCCAACGGGCGGGACCTCTCCGACCCGGCGCAGCTCGACCGGGCGATCCTCAGCTACAACTACTCGGGCGAGTACCTGCGGACCGTCAAGAACTGGATGGCCCACTTCGGCAGCGGCTCCGTCACCACCTCCCCGGACCTGCCGGCCCCGCTGCTGCCGCTGCCGCCGTTCCCGACGTTCCCGCTGCCGGGGACGTCCACCGGGACCACGACCGGTACCGGCACGGGCACCACGGGGACGACCCCGGTCCAGCCGCAGCCGCAGCCCTCGCCGAGTGCGCAGCCGCCCACGCCCGGCACCCCGACCGCGACCGCGACACCGACCGCGACGACCGGCCCGAACCCGAGCCCGAACCCGACCGGGCAGCCGAGTCCCACCGCGGACCCGAAGCCGACGCCCAGCGGCTCGCCCTCGCCGTCCGCCACCCCGAGCGGCAGCCCGTCCCCGACGGCCACGCCCACCGGAACGCCCACGCCCACCGGGACGCCCACCCCGACCCCGACCGGCACGCCCACCGCCTGCCCGTCCCCGACGGCCACGCCCGCGCCCACCGGCACGCCGTCGCCGACCGCGACCCCGAGCGGCACCCCGACCCCGACGGCCACGCCGAGCGGCACGCCGACCCCCGGCTGCGCCACCGCGACGCCGACCGCCACCCCGAGCACCACTCCGAGCAGCACGCCGGCCACGACCCCGAGCGCAACGGTCTCCCCCTCGGCGACCCCGTCCGGTCGCTGAGGCGGAAGCACTGCGAGGCCCGGCCCCTGTCGAAGGGGTCGGGCCTCGCGGCCTTCCGGGAGGACGACGTCAGTCGTCGTCCTCCGGCCACAGCCCCGCCGCGCGGTCCCGGGCCTCCTGCACCATGATCGGCGGGTCCGGGTCCGGGTCCGAGGGCCGCGGCGGCTCCGGGCCGTCCGGGCCGAGCCGGATCACCGGCTCGACCCGCACCAGCCGGAACCTGCGCCCGGCCGCCTCGACGGTGTTCGCGCGTAAGGCGTCCAGCCGGTCGGCCGCGGCCGCGTAGGCGGCGAGATCCTCCTCGCCGAGGCCCGGGTCGGTCATCGGCGCGAACTCGCGCAGGTAGGCGGCGAGGATGTCGCGGGCGGCCTGCGGGGTCTCGCAGGCGCCGGTCATCGGTCCCCAGCGCCCGTCCCGCTGCTCGGCGACCGCGCAGTGCGCGGGCAGGACGAACACGTCGGGGTGGCGCGCGGAGGCGCGCCGGGCGTCCTCGCGGACCTCCTCGGTGATGGAGCGGCCGCTCGGCACCAGGGTCATCAGGTCGAGCCGGACGATGCCGTCGACCAGGGAGACGGCCGCAGCCGGGTCGATCACGAAGCCGTCGACGCGGGAGGGCGTCCGGTGGCCGTGGCCGACGGGCGCCGGGTCCGGATCGGTGGGGCGCGGCGGTTCGACCCCCTCCGGGCCGCCGCGCAGCACCTGTTCGGCACGGAAGACCCGGTACTGCCGCCCGGCGACGGTCAGTTCGTCGAGCTTCTCCCACTCCAGCCGCTCGTAGGCGGCGGTGTAGGCGGCGCGCTCGGCGTCGGTGATGTCCCAGGGGGCGGCCCACTGACCGCCGGGCTCACCGTGCGCCCAGCAGCGGAAGACGTGCCCGAGGTCGTCGCGGGCGCCCTGCGGGGTGCCGGCGTGGAAGCAGAGGATCCGCCAGGCCCCCTCGGGGGTGCGCTCGATCGAGCCGAAGACCGGCGGCATCATGAGCAGGTTCGGATAGCGTTCCCGCGATTCCCACGCCTCCAGGCCGGCCACGGCGGAGACCGGGTCGTCCGCGTGGGTGACCCGGATGGTGAGGTGGTCGGGGAAGGGCACCACGTCGTCGTCCATGCGGCCAGTGGTAGCGCGGCGGGCCGCCGCGCGGGGCGGCCTTGCGCGAACCGCCCTCGCACCGTGGGAGGTTGTGGGATCCTGCGGGCTGCTACGGACTGCTGCGGGCTACTGCGGGCCGGACTCCCCGGCCGCCTCCGCGGCCCGCCGGGCCCGCTCGACCCGCCAGCGGCCGAGCATGCCGTGCAGCTCGTCGATCATGAACTCGAAGAACTCGGCACTCTCCGCGAGCCGTTCGCCCGCCGCGGTGCCGGCGCCGACGATCGACTCCCCCTCCTTGAGGACCCGGATCCAGCGCATCATCATCTCGTCCCGCCGGGTCAGCGACTCGAACCAGACGTCACCCCGCACCCGGTAGCGGTCGCGCCGCGAGCCGGGCTCGCGCTCCTTGGAGACCAGGCCGACCTGGGTGAGGTAGCGCATCGCGCCGGAGACGGCGGCCGGGCTGATCTGCAGGCGCTCGGAGAGCTCGGCGGAGGAGAGCACGCCGCTCTCCTCGGCCATCAGGCAGGAGAAGATCCGCGACGGCATCCGGGCCATGCCCGCGACCACCAGCTCCGCCGCGAACCGCTCGACGAAGTCCGCCTTCTCCTGCTCCACCAACGCGCACCGTCCCGAGTCCCGTTCTCGATCTCTCCCGAGCGAACTTTAACGCCTTCCCAATATTCATGTTTTTCTGAAACTACGGTACCTTCAGCAGCATGACGAAGGCAATCACGCTTTCCGGCCTCCGCAAGAACTTCGGCCGGACCACCGCGCTGGACGGCCTCGACCTCGACGTCGAGACCGGCGAGGTGCACGGCTTCCTCGGACCCAACGGCGCCGGGAAGTCCACCACCATCCGGGTCCTGCTCGGCCTGCTGCGCGCGGACGGCGGCACCGCCCGCATGCTCGGCAAGGACCCCTGGCACGACGCCGTCGAGCTGCACCGCCGCCTCGCCTACGTCCCCGGCGACGTCGAGCTGTGGCCGGGCCTCACCGGCGGCGAGACGATCGACCTGCTCTCCCGGCTGCGCGGCCGCCTCGACCGCCGCCGACGCGACGAGCTCGTCGAGCGCTTCGACCTCGACCCCACCAAGAAGGGCCGCAGTTACTCCAAGGGCAACCGGCAGAAGGTCGCCATCGTCGCCGCACTCGCCTCCGACGCCGAGCTGCTGCTGCTCGACGAGCCCACCTCCGGGCTCGACCCGCTCATGGAGGTGGTCTTCCAGGACGTCGTCCGCGAGGCCAAGGAGCAGGGCCGGACCGTCCTGCTGTCCAGCCACATCCTGGACGAGGTCGAGAAGCTGGGCGACCGGGTCAGCATCATCCGGCGCGGCCGGGTGGTCCAGAGCGGCACCCTCGGCGAGCTGCGCCACCTCACCCGCACCACCGTCGAGGCCGAGACCCGGCAGCCCGTCGCCGGCCTCGACGCACTGCCCGGCGTGCACGACGTCCGCACCGACGGCGCCCGGGTGCACTTCGCCGTGGACGGCGCCGAACTCGACGCCGCCGTCCGGAAGTTGAGCGAGGCCGGGCTGCGCAGCCTGGTCAGCCACCCGCCCACGCTGGAGGAGCTCATGCTGCGCCACTACGGCGACGAGCTCGCCGACGAGCAGCGCCGCACCGGGGCCGCGCGATGACCGCGACCACCACCGCCCCCGGCACCCGCCGCGACGCCACCGCCGGGCGCGACCCCGGCACCCGCTCCCGGTTCGCCGGCACCGGCGCGCTGCTCCGCTTCGACCTGCGCCGCGACCGCGTCCGGCTGCCCGTCTGGGTCCTCGGCCTCGGCCTGCTCACCCTGGGCACCGCCAACAGCCTGCACACCGTCTACCGGACCGCCGCCGACCGCGCCTCGATCGGCCACGCCTCCGCGAACCCGGCCGTGCTCGCCATGACCGGCCCCCGGCACTACCTGGCCGACTACACGTGGGGCGCCATGCTCGGCCACCGGATGCTCGGGCTGACCGTCGTCCTCGCCGGCCTCATGAACGTCCTGATCGTCACCCGGCACACCCGGGCCGAGGAGGAGACCGGCCGTGCCGAGCTGGTCCGCTCCGCCGCCGTCGGCCGGCACGCCCACCTGGCCGCCGCGCTCGGCACCGCCGCCACCGCCGACCTCGCCCTCGGCCTGCTGCCGGCCGCCGGCCTGCCCGGCCTCGGCATCCCCGGCCTCACCACCGGCGGCGCCCTGCTCTACGGCACGGCGCTCGCCACCGCCGGGCTGCTGTTCGCCGCGGTCGCCGCCGTCGCCGTCCAGACCACCGCGCACACCCGGACGGCCTCCGGCCTCGCGCTCGCCGCGCTCGGCGCCGCCTACGCGGTGCGCGCGGCCGGCGACGCCGCCGACAGCGGCCTCGTCTGGGTCTCCCCGATCGGCTGGCTCCAGCACACCTACCCGTTCGTCGACGACCGCTGGTGGCCGCTGCTGCCCGCGCTCGCCCTCACCGCCGCCACCGCCGCGGCCGGGTTCGGGCTGAGCACCTGCCGGGACGTCGGCGCGGGTCTGCGCGCCACCCGCCCCGGGCCGCCCACCGGCAGCCCCGCCCTCGGCACCCCGCTCGGCCTCGCGCTGCGCCTGCACCGCGGCCTGATCGGCGGCTTCGCGACCGCCCTCCTGCTGCTGGGCGCGATGTACGGCTCGCTGCTCGGCGACGCCGACTCGATGCTCAAGGACGTCGACCAGATCCGGGAGGCCCTCGCCCGGCTCGGCGGGCACACCCTGTCCGACTCGTTCGCCGCGCTCACCATGCTCGTGGTGGCCGTCGTCGGCGCCGTGTACGCGGTCCTCGCGATGCTGCGCCCGCGCGCCGAGGAGACGGCCGGGCGGGTCGAGCCGGTGCTCGCGACCGCCGTGTCCCGGGCCGGCTGGCTGGGCGGGCACGTGGCGGCCGCGCTGATCGGCTCGACGGCCGTGATGCTCGCGGCGGGCGTCGGGTTCGGGATCGCGGGGGCCGCCTCCACGGGTGACGGGGGCGAGTTCCTCCGGCTGACCGGCGCCGCCCTGGCGTTCGCGCCCGCCCAGTGGGTGACGGTCGGCTTCGCCGCGGCCGTGTACGGCTGGCTGCCCCGGGCCACCGCGCTGGCCTGGCTGCTGCCGGCGTACGGGTTCGTGATCGGCTACCTCGGGCCGCTGCTGAAGTTCCCCGAGGGCCTGGACCGGCTCTCGCCCTTCGGCCACGTGCCGCGGCTGCCGGCGGCGGGCATGGACTGGACGCCGCTCGCCGTGCTCACCCTCGTCGCGGCCGGACTGGTCGCCTTCGGGCTGGCCGGGTTCCGCCGGCGCGATCTGGACGCGGGCTGACCACTCCGGGGCCGGCCCCGCTTCCTCGGGCCGGCCCCGACCTCTGCTCGTGGCACATGAGTTGCCGAGATCCGTGCATGGCCTCCACCGAGCGTCAAGCCTCCCGGCGAGCAGGTCACGTGCCAGCTGCGTGCGATCAGGGCCCCGCGGGGCGGCGTGTGGCCGGACGTCTGGCGTAGCCGGTGGGCGGGGACGAGACGGACGGGGCGCGGCCGCTCAGGGTCGGTGTCCGGTCCGGCCCCGCGCTCAGGAGTCGCCGTCCAGCAGGTGCTGGTGCACCTCCTGGAACGTCCACGGGCCGCCGGCGGTCCGGGAGAACACCCAGACGAGGTCGAAGCGGTCCGGCCACACCGACGGCGCACCGCTGCCGGTCGCGCCGAGCGCCTCGACGATCCGCGGGATGCGCCCGTGCTCCCAGCTGATGAGCACCGGCTGGTCGCCCGTCAGGACGGCCCCGGCGAGCTCGGTCTCCTGCGACTCGGCGTACGTCGTGTCGACCTTCAGCCCGAGCGCGGCGCCCAGCGGGGTGACCGTCTGCCGCATCCGGTGCGCCCCGGCGAGCGGGCCCTGGTCGGAGGCGGCGTGGATCCGGGCCGGCTTGCGGAGCCCGGCGGCGGGCGGGTCGAACAGCTTCGGCAGCGCCTTGGCCCGGGCCCAGCCGCGCTCGGTCAGTGACTTGTCGTCGTGCTTGCCGTTCTCGTCCAGGCCCGGAGTGCTGCCATCCGGCTTCTCGCCGTGCCGGATGATCATGATGAACGCGTCGCCTCCCGGGTCGCTCGCGCGGGCGGCGCTCGCGTTCGCGGCCTTGGCCGACTTCTTCGAGCCCTTCGAGTGCGAGGAGCAGCCGGTGAGCAGCACGGGGACGGCGGCGGTCAGGCCGGCGAGCAGGGCGCGGCGGGAGAGCGGGGCGGTCACGCGGCACCCCGCTCCAGACGGACCAGCAGGTCGACGGCCGTGTCGCCGTCTCCCCCGCCGCCCTTGTGTCCGTGGTCGGCACCGACCGGGCGCAGGACGCGCTCCGCGCGAACGGTCGTCAGGCCGTGGTCGGCGACGTCGGCGAGGACGTCCTCCGGGGTGTACAGGACGCGCGGGTCCTGCGGGCCTCCGACGCCCTCGGTGAGGTTGCGCAGGTCGTGCCCGATCACCAGCAGGGTGCCGCCGGGGGCGAGCGCGTCGGCCGCACGGCGCAGCGCGGCGCGGCGGTCACGGGCGGGCACCTGGAGGTAGGCGACCAGGACGAGGTCGTAGCCGGCGGCCGGCGGGTCGAAGGTGCGCGCGTCGTCGTGCCGCCAGGTGAGCCGGTCGGCGACCTCGTCGGGCAGGTCGGCGGTGAGCCGCTCGGCGCGCTCGATGGCGACGGCGGAGAAGTCCAGCCCGGTGACCTCCCAGCCCCGGGCGGCCAGCCAGATGGCGTTGCGGCCCTCGCCGGCGGCGACGTCGAGGGCGTGGCCGGGGGTGCGGCCGGTCAGTTCGCGGACGACCCACAGGTTGGGACCGGCACCCCACACCAGTTCCTTCGCGGCGTAGCGGTCGTCCCAGTCCTGACTGTCCATGGCGAGTCCTCCGTTCGGCGGGCCTGCGAGGTACCGGTCAACTTACCGGTCCGCGCAACCGGCGAGCTGGAAGGGCCCGGTGGCCCGGCACCCCTGACCGGAGCGCCTTGGCATGCTCCGCAAGGGGACGGTCGTCGAAGACGGCTCGGGGCCGCACGGATCGCTCACCGATCCGCACGGCCCCTCGGGCGCGTGCGTCTAGTCGCCGCCGAGGTTGAGTTGGGGAAACAGGTCGGTGAACGGCTGCGTGGTGACGGAGACGCTCCGGCCGAACGGTTCGTCGAAGTCCCAGATCATGAACAGCAGGAAGGCGATCAGCACGCTGAAGCAGCCCGCCAGGACCAACTCCCTTGGGGTGCGCCGGATCTGGAGCGCGAACAGCATGCCGAAGGTGACCAGCGCGCCGGCGATCAGGCCGAACCAGACCACCCCGGGCATGGTCGGCCCGGCGTTCTGCCCGCGCGCGTTGCGGGCTTCGTCGGCCGCGCTGATCCGGTCCATGACGGGCTGGTAGGACTGCGCCTCCAGCTCGTTCGCGGGCTGCCGGGTGGCGACGTCCGCACGCACCTGGTCCAGCAGTTCGGTCCCCTTGTCGGAGATCGCGCCGTGGTCGCGCATGTACTTCCACTCGGTCTGGACGACGTACGTCACGTAGGCGTCCACGTCGGCCCGGATCTTGTCACGGACCTCGGCCGGGTAGACCACCACCCGGTCGCTCACCTCCTGGAGCGACTGGGCCTCGCGGAGCACGTCGTCCTGGGCGGCGCCGCGCGCCTCCCAGACACCCGCGATCGCGAGGCCGAGGACGATCGCGTAGACCACGCCGATCATCATCGTGATGTAGTCGATGACGTCCGGGGTCTCGTGGGGCTTCACGATGCCCACCCGGCGGTGCCGCAACAGCACCACCGCCACGACGACAGCGCACGCCGCCGCCATGGCGATGGCCAACGCCACCCACTCGTCCATGGGGACTCCCTTCTCTGGCTCTGCTCGGTGACGGGGAATGTCGGGGTCGGGCCCGGACACGACCGGTCCGGGCCCGCAGGGTGTTCGGGAGTGGCGATCAGGAGCCGTTCGACCGGCCTCGGCCGCTGCCGCGGCCCGGGCGCAGCGCCGCCGCCACGAGCACCGCGGGCACGGTGACGATCAGCAGCGTCGTGGTGGGCTTGGCACTGCGGTGGTGCACCGGGACGGCGGCCAGGGGCTTGCCGGCCGGTACGTGGAACCGGAGCGGCGGCTCCGGGGCCGGCAGCGCGGGGCTCGGGGCGACCGGGCTGGGCGCGGGCGGGCTGGGGAGCGCCGGGGCGGGGCTGGGGGAGGCCGTCCGGGGAACGGGTGTCGCTCGCGGGGGCGCCTGCGGCGCAGTCGGGTGCGGCGAGGCCGGGGCGGGGGGCTGCGCGGCCGGCGCCGGTACGGGCGCGGGTGGCGGCGGGGGTGCCGGTGACCGGGGCGGCGGGGTGGGCACCGGGGTCGGGGTCGGGGACGGGGGCTGCGGCGTCGGGGTGGGGGTCGGCGTCAAGGTGGGTGACGGCGTGTGTGTCGGGGTCGGCGTCGGACTCGGGCACGGGCACGGGCACGGGTGGCGTCCCCAGTGGCCCCCGTGGTGCCCGTGGTGCCCGTGCTCACCGCGCTCGCCGTTCGGATCGACGGTGACCTCGACCTGGACGCCCACGTCGACCCCGACGCTCACGTCCTTCCCTCCCGGCCCGGCGTCCACCGAGACGTCCGTGTCGGTGCACACGCAGATGTCGACGACCGGTCCGTGCCGGTGCCCCCCGCCGTGCGGCTCCGCGCCGGCCGCCGAAGCGCCACTCAGCAGCGCACACATGGCGACCACGCCGACCGCGGCGCCGGCCAGCCGCACCTGTCGCCCGCGGACGGCGCCCCCTCCGTCGTCCACCGGTATCCGTCGGGGCTGCGGCATGGGATCCACACACCTCTCGGTCTCGTCGCATCGGGAACCAGTCGGGAAGAGGCGCCGGACTCGCTCGCCGAAGCACCCCCCGCCAGGCGGACGGCCCGCCTCCGGGGGCGGGCCGTCCGTCATCAGGTCAAACGATCTTCGAGCGGGCCGGTTACGGCTTCGGCTCGGTTCGGGAGCAAAAATCGACCGCCGCTGGCGGGCGGAGGCTCGGATTCCGGCCGCACGCTCAGTGGCGGCCGTGCGCGATCTCGACGTTCTCCAGGACGCCGACCGCGTCCGGCACCAGGATCGCGCACGAGTAGTAGGCGCTGACCAGGTAGGAGATGATCGCCTTCTCGTCGATGCCCATGAAGCGGACCGACAGCGACGGCTGGTACTCGTCCGGGAGGCCGGTCTGGTGCAGGCCGATGACGCCCTGGTTGTCCTCGCCGGTACGGATCACGAGGATCGAGCTCGTGTTCTCCTTGGTGATCGGGATCTTGCTGCACGGCAGGATCGGCACCCCGCGCCAGGCCGGCACCTGCTGCCCGCCGAGGTCGACGTGGTGCGGGTAGATCCCGCGGGAGTTGAGCTCGCGGCCGATCGCCGCGATGGCGCGCGGGTGGGCGAGCAGGTAGTCGGGGTCGCGGCGGCGGTTGAGCAGCTCGTCCAGGTCGTCCGGGGTGGGCGGGCCGGAGTGGGTCTGGATCCGCTGGTCGAAGTCGGCGTTGTTGAGCAGGCCGAACTCCGGGTTGTTGATCATCTCGAACTCCTGGCGCTCGCGCAGGGCCTCGATGGTCAGCCGCAGCTGGTGCTCGATCTGGTTCATCGGCTGGTTGTACAGGTCCGCGACGCGGGTGTGGACCTTGAGGATGGTCTGGGCGACGCTCAGCTCGTACTCGCGCGGCTTCAGCTCGTAGTCCACGAAGGCGCCGGGCAGTTCGAACTCGCCGTGGTGGCCGGCCGACATGGCGATCTCGGCCTCGCCGCGCTCGTTCTGCGCCTGCAGCGGCAGGGCCAGGAACTCCTGCAGGTGCTCTTGGAGGCTCGGCGCGTTGTCGCGGATCTGCTCGAAGTCGCGGCGGCTCAGGGTGAGGACGACACCGGAGGTGGCGCTCTTGACGGTGTACTCCCAGACGGCGTCCGGGTTCAGGATGGCGTCGTCGCCGAAGCGGTCGCCGTCGCCGAGCACGCCGACCACGGTCTCGTCGCCGTACTTGCCGGTGCCGATCTGGTTGATCTTGCCGTGCGCGATCAGGTGGATCCGGTCGGCCGCCTCGCCCTGGGTGACGAGCACCTCGCCGGGGCCGAAGTTCCGCTGCACGCAGCGGTCGGCGAGGGCGGTCAGCACGTCGTCGTCCTCGTAGCCGCGCAGCAGGGCGAGTTCGCCGAGCTCGCGGGGGATCACGCGGACCTCGGAGCCGGTCTTGATGAACTCGACCACGCCGTTGCCGACGGTGTAGGTGAGACGACGGTTCACCCGGTAGGCACCACCGTGGGCCTCGACCCAGGGAAGCACCCGGAGCAGCCAGCGGGAGGTGATCTCCTGCATCTGCGGTGCGGACTTGGTGGTGGTCGCGAGGTTGCGGGCAGCGGCAGTGGCGAGGGACTGCTGCTGTGCCTGCTGTGTCTCCGGGCTGATGTCCACGGGCATCGGCAGGGGTCTCCTTCATCTGGTCGTATCACACGGTCGGGTCGAGCCGAACCGCCCTGGGCGAAGGGCCATGACGGATCATCAGATGCGTGTATTGGTGGGGGCGTTCGCGAAGTGTGCGCGGCTGGGGGCGCCTCCTCCCGGCGGCCCATCCGGAACCCTAGATCACCGGCGCCCGGCCGGACCCGAATGGCGGCCGACTGCCCCCCGATAGGGTGAATCTGATCCGGATCCCCCCGGTCCGTGCCGAAGACCTGGCAAACCTCCGTCCGCCGCGCGGTTCCGCTTGCGGCAAGGGCGTGTTCAGGCGCGTGTTCCGGGCGTCCGCGGGCCCGGTCCGACCGCTCGGGGAGGCGGATCGCGGGACGACGGGAGGCGTGCGGCATCAACACGACGCACCGCCAGGCCGGTTGCGGCGTGGCGGTGCGTCGGTTCGTGCGCGGGCCGGTGGTCAGGCCACCTCGATGCCGTGGCGGACGCGGTCGAAGCACCCGGCGGCCAGGTCCTCGTCGGTGATCCAGAAGGAGACGTTGACGGTCTCGCCCCAGTGCGCGCCGACCGCCGAGGCCTCGACCTGGAGCAGCGGGCGGTGCCCCTCGTGCCGCCCGGTGTCGGTGTCGCACCAGCCGAGCACCCGGACGTCGGGGCTGGGCAGGTGGTCACGGAAGTCGGAGGCGAGGTCGAGCGCGACCATGAAGTCGTCGGGGAACAGGTCCTCCAACTCGCGGTCCTGGTACGACGGCGCGGACAGCGCCCACCTCGCCCGCACCGGGACGACGGCGAGCGGGGCGAAGCCGCTCCGGGCGGCCGGCTCGGACCGCGGCGGCGCCCCGGCGGGGACGTGCAGGACCCGGCAGCCGCGGCCGGCGTAGTCGGTGAACAGGTCGTCGTGGAAGAACAGCAGCAGCCCGTCGGCCGGCAGCGGCCACCGGCCGCCGGGCCCGGTGGTGCGGTGGGCCTCGGTCAGCCCTGCGCAGTCGAGTTGGGCGACGAGCTGCATCGGGTGCTCGCCGTGGACGGGCCACTCGACGTCCGCGGGCAGCGCGGCCGGCCCGCCGAGCCGGCCGACGGCAGGGCCCCCGGCGGACTCGTCGCCGCGGTCCGGGGTCGGGGCGAGGTCCGTGGACAGACCCTCCGGGGACAGGGCGAGATCCGGGGACAGGGCGAGGGAGGACCGGAGCAGCCGGTCCACGAGCGGGGCGGTCCGCTCTCCGGCCCGCTCCCGGATGGCGGCGTACACGCCGTACGGCATCGGCACGAGCAGGTCGTCGACGGGTTCGGTGCGCAGCGGTTCAGCCATGGTCCCCAGCCTGCCACCCGCCACCGACAGCACCGGGGCACGGGCCGGTGGGGTCACGAACGGCCCGTCAGGTGCCGGTACGGGGGGCGGCCGGCACCTGACGGGAGATCGGGGGATTCCGGGGGACGGGCGAGGGGTCAGGGGGGTCTACGGGAGCCGGGTCAGGCGCAGGACACCTGTGTGCCGGGAATGTTGACGATGCCGGAGTTGCTGGCCAGGCCGGTGTTGTACTCGTAGTAGAGGTAGGTGTACAGGTCGATCCGGGTACCCGCGCCGCAGGCGGAGTCCGGGGCGACGGTGTAGGTGATGGTGAAGCTGCTGGAGGTGCCGGGCGCGAGCGGCACGTTGTAGCGGGCGATGCCGCCGTGCACGTTCTCGCTGCACCCGTTGGTCTGGGTGCCGCAAGCGGTCGCGGTGAACGTGAGGCCCTTCTCCAGGGTGGTCGGGTAGGTCGGCTGGACGCTCTGGTAGACGAACTGGATCGGTGTGTCGTACGGGTTGGAAAGCGTCAGCGTCAGCGTGAACGCGCCGCCCGGGGTGGTCGTCGCCCGGTCCACGACGGCCGTGAGCGGCAGTGGCGCGGCGGCCTGGGCGGGGGCCGCGGAGAGGAGCAGACCGGCGGCCACGGCCGGGATCGCGGCAAGAGCGGAACGCCTCGGATGTGTTCTGCGCATGACCATGGAGCGTAGGGGCCGGTACCGGTTCCGTTGCACGCCTCCGCCCCGGCTCGTACCGGGTGACGACGCACGGGCGGACGCGGCGGGCCATTGCGCACGCGTTCCGTCCCGCGCCGCCGCCCGGCGCCGTACCCTGCCCGCCACGCGGCCGGCGCACGACTCAGGCCAGGGGCGGCAGGATGTCGCACAGGGCGGCGAGCGCCGCCGGGTAGGCGTGGTCGGGCGGGGTCGCGTAGCCGACCACGAGGCCGTCGGCCGTCGGCATGTCGGCCGCCGCGAGCCCCGGGTGCCGGTAGTCGGCGAGCCCGTCCACGGCCAGGCCCTGGTAGGCGGCGGCCTTGAGCACCGAGCGCTCGGTGCCGGGCGCGAGCCGCAGCACCGCGTGCAGACCGGCCGCGATGCCGGACACCGCGATGTGCGGGGCACTCTCGGCGAGGGCGGCCACCAGCCGGTCGCGGCGCTCCCGGTAGCGGCGGCGCATCCGGCGGACGTGCCGGTCGTAACCGCCGGAGTCGATGAACTCGGCGAGGGTCAGCTGGTCCAACGCGCTGGCCCAGCCCTCGCGTTCACCCTTGGCCGCGAGCACCCGGTCGACCAGGTGGTCGGGCAGCACCATCCAACCGAGGCGCAGCGCGGGCGACAGGCTCTTGCTCGCCGTGCCGAGGTAGACCACGCGCTCCGGGTCGAGCCCCTGGACGGCGCCGACGGGCTGGCGGTCGTAGCGGAACTCACCGTCGTAGTCGTCCTCCAGGACGAGCCCGCCGCGCCCGCGCGCCCAGTCGACGACGGCGGCGCGCCGGGCGGGGTGCAGCGGTCCGCCGGTGGGGAACTGGTGGGCGGGGGTGAGGAGGACCGTGCGGACGTCCTGGCGGCCGTGGCGCTGCGTCAACTCTCCGACCTGGGCGCCGTGCTCGTCCAGCGGGAGCGGCACGGTGGCGACGCCCGCCCCCGCGAGCAGCGCACGGTGGAAGGACAGCCCGTAGCCCTCGACGGCCAGCGGCCCGTTCTCCCCGGCGGGCAGGACGGCACCCGCGCCGTCGAACAGCAGCCGCACCGCGTGCGCGAAGCCGGAGCAGACGACGATCCGGTCGGGGTCGGTGCGCACGCCGCGGGCGCGGGCCAGGTAGTCGGCGAGGACGGTACGCAGTTCCCGCCGCCCCTGCGGATCGCCGGGCCCGAACGCCTCGTTGGGCGCGGCGGTGAGGGCGCGGCGGCCGGCGGCGAGCCAGGCGGAGCGCGGGAAGGAGGCGGCGTCCGGCTGCCCCTGGCGCAGGTCGTGGACGGGCCCGGGGCGGACGGAGGGGCGGCGGGCCCGGGTGGTCGGCACGGGCTCGGCCCGCTCGGCGACGGTGGTGCCGGAGCCCTGGCGGGCGGTGAGCCAGCCCTCGGCGACGAGTTCGGCGTAGGCCTCGGCGGCGGTGTTGCGGGCGAGGCCGAGGTCGGCGGCGAGCGAGCGGTAGGGCGGCAGCCGGGTGCCGGGGGCCAGCCGTCCGCTGCGGATGGCCTCGCGCAGGGCCGTCATCAGGGCCGCTCTGCGGCCGCCGGTGGCGGGCAGGTCGAGGTGGAGGTCATTGCCGGTCTGGTGGGCGGGGTCGGTCGGGCGGGCGGGATCGGGCTGGCGGGGGTGCGTGACCGGCGTGTCCGTCATGGTCATGCAGCCTATCTCCGCCGCGCCGCCCGCCCTCCGGTCGGCCCCGGCCCCGCTGCGCGGCGGTGGGCCCGGTCAGCGGACGCCGTACTGCTGCGGCGAGGGCCGGAACATCCGGTCGAACGCCTGGTACAGCTGCGGCCCCTTGGCGCCGGCCAC
The DNA here is from genome assembly GCF_053596725.1 of Kitasatospora sp. NPDC001660. Classification (NCBI taxonomy): domain Bacteria; kingdom Bacillati; phylum Actinomycetota; class Actinomycetes; order Kitasatosporales; family Streptomycetaceae; genus Kitasatospora; species Kitasatospora sp. NPDC001660. The sequence goes on from NZ_JBSFGU010000008.1 coordinate 94,215, forward strand.
GCTGAACCGGACGACGTCGCCGTCCGCCTTGCGCACGGCGGCCCGCAGGCCGCCCTGCGGGTCGGTCTGCTCGTACTGGATCCCGGCGATCTGCTCGACCGCGAGGGAATACGCTTTCGGCCTGCCGCTGCCGAAGAAGTCGGTGATCTGCTCGCTCAGCCACGCCAGGGCGGCGAACAGCATGGCGAGCCCGAGGCACCCGAAGAAGAGGACGGCGTTCGGCCCCTCCAGCTTCGTGAGGTGGGCCTTGTGGATGACGAAGCCGAAGCCGAACAGCGACACCAGCATCAGGACCAGGCAGATGCCGGTCCCGGCCAGGAAGATCCCGTGCCAGTCCCGCCCCGACTCTTCCGGCTCGGCCTTGAATCGTCTGTCCTCGAAGCTCAGCGTGACGCTGCCACCAGGCTCGGCCTGGACCCCCGTGATCTCGATCATGGGGGTGGAGCCTAGCGCCCGGGCGGGGACGGCCCCGCGCCCGGGTCGGCCACGGGGCCCGACACGGGGTCCGCTACGGGACGACGGTCACCGGCCAGCGCCCCGCCTTCACCAGTCGGACGGCCACCGAGCCGATCACCCGGTGCCCGGCCTGTTCGGAGGCGCCGACGACGACGGCGTCGGCCCGCAGCTCGTCCGCGAGCTTGGCCAGCCCCGTATAGGGGTCGCCGCGCATGGTCAGGAAGCGCCACTCGACCCGCCACACGTCCTTCATCCGCTGCTCGGCGTCGCGCAGGGCCGCCAAGAGGTCGTCGGCGATCTCCCGGGTGGTCTCCTCGACCGCCGCCCCCGCCAGCGCGGTGGCCGCGCCGAGCACGGGCTGCACGTAGGCCACCGCCAGGGTCGCGCCCTGCCGCCGGGCCAGGCCTGCCGCGTAGGCGGTGGCCCGCCACGAGGAGTCCGAGCCGTCCAGCCCGGCCAGGATCACCTTCGGCCCGTCCGTCCCCAGTTCGAACCCGGCGGGTGCGACCGCCGCCTCGTGCTCCTCGGCGCCGCCGGGGGCCTGTGCATCGCTGTCATTGCTCATGTGCCCGCCCCTCCCTCAGCCCCCGGCCGGGAGTGTCCCCACCCCTTGGCAGGGACATTCGCCCACACGCACCTCTTGATGGTTCTCCCCCGGCCTCCGGCCAGGGGGACCCCCATGCTTCGCTCGCTCATGGCCAGAGGCTATGCCCGCCGCCCGGAGTGAGGACACGGGGCGCTCCGGGTGAGGCCTGTGGTGCGGGCCACCCCGAGCGGCAGCCCCGTCGCGTTCCCTACTTCCCGGTCGGGCCCGTCGGGTAGTCCCAGTCCGTGCCGTCCCCCGCCGTCAGCAGGTGCTCGGCGATCGCCAGCGGCAGCGCGACCAGCGGGACGCCCGAGTCCAGCGGGATCCGTATCCGGTGCGTGCCGCTCGGCGCGCACACCTGCACCACCACCGCCGTCGCCCCGCCGACCAGCCGCACGGCGTCGAGCCGCGCCGCCGCCTCCGGACGGCCGACGTCGGCGGGGTAGGTGGTGAGCGTGAAGACGAGGTCCCCGAGGTCGTCCAGCAGATCCGCGTAGACCGCCAGCGGGGGTGCCGGGGCCGACACCGGCAAACGCGGTGCCACCCCGCGGTCCGGCTCCGCCCACCCTGCGACCTCCCCGCCGAGCGCCGCGAACAGCTCGTCCCGCGAGGCGCTCACGTCGAGCCGCACCTCTCCCCCGGACGTCCCGACGACCGCGACACCCGCCCCCGGGAACACGATGCGCTCCAACCGCCGCGCACCACCGGCATTCGCCCGCTGCAACGCGGCCGCCTCCCGCAGGAAGTACCCCCGCGCCAGGCTCTGCCGTCCGCCCCCCATGGCACGCCCCCCTCATCGGCCTTGACGGATGCTCACCAAGGCGCACGGTACCTCCGCGGGCGCGTCGGCCGTTAGCCGATTTCCGTCCAACTTCCCGCCACTGGAGGTGCGGTGAGGAGCGGGGAAGCCCAGCGGGGGCCTGGCGGGACGCCGCCCGACGAAGGATGCGGCCCACGCGCACCCGGGAGGGCGGGCAGGACGCCGACGAGGGGGCGGGGGCGCCCGCTAGCATCCGGCGGATGAGCCCTGAACAGATCCTCGAACAGCGCGACGGCTACGACATCGACACCGACCCCGCCCGGATCGACCTCGACCGGGTGCACCACTGGCTCTCCACCGACGCGTTCTGGGCCCTCGGGCGCAGCCGGGAAGTGGTCGAGCAGTCCGTCCGGGCGTCGCTGCCCTTCGGGGTGTACGCGGCGGAGGGCGGCGAGCAGGTGGCGTTCGCCCGGGTGGTCACGGACCTCGCCACGTTCGCCTGGCTGTGCGACGTGTACGTGGACCGCGCCCACCGGGGCCGCGGGCTGGGCACGCGGCTGGCCGCGGCCGTGGTCGAGCACCTGCGGCCGTACGCGCTCAAGCGCATCCTGCTCTCGACGGTGGACGCCCACGAGGTGTACGCCCGGGCCGGTTTCGTGCCGTTCCCGGATCCGGGGAACCTGATGATCGTCGGCGACCGGTAAATCCGCTCGCGGGCGCGGGCCGGGTGTGGCAGCGTTCGACCGTCCGCACCCCGCCACCGCCCGGAGGCGTCCCGATGCCCCTGCCGCCCCGACTCGTCCCGCTGCTGGCCGAGTTCGACTTCGCCCGCACCCGCCTGCACGGCCGGCTCGCCGGTCCCGCCGTCGACAGCGGCAACGGCACGGAGGTGGCCGTCGGGCCGCTGACGGACGACGAGTACCGCTGGGAGCCGGTGCCCGGGTGCTGGTCGGTGCGGCGGCACGCGGACGGGCCGGGCGAGCGCGCCACGCTGCTGGTCGGCGCGGGCGAGTGGGGGCGGGACACCGCCGGGTGGCCGCACCCCGAGCCGCCGCCGTTCACCACCCTGGCCTGGCGGCTGACCCACCTGACCGAGCTGCTGCTGCTGCGCGCCGACCACACGAACGGCACCCGCTCGCTCACCCGCGAGGCCTTCCCGGTGTGCGGCGACGCGCAGTCCGCGCTCGCGGCCTTCGACGCCGCCGCGAACGCCTGGCGGGAGGCGCTGCTGGCCGCCGACGACGCCGCGCTCGACACCGTCGGCCACAGCGCCTACCCGTACGGCGGCGACCCGGAGGAGGCGTTCCTGGACGTCGTCTGGTGGGTCAACCAGGAACTCCTCCACCACGGCGCCGAGATCGCGCTGCTTCGCGACCTCTACCGCTACTCCCCGCGCCGGTAGGCCGCCCGGGGCCTCGTCGCCAACGGCGCCGTCTCCCACGCCTGCAGCACCGACGGCAGGCCGCGAAACACCTGACGCACCGTCAACATCGACACGGCAACGGCGGGCCTCCGCACGGTCGTTCGCGCGGGGGCCCGCCGTCGCGGGGGCGTCCGGCCGGTCAGGCCTTCACGTAGACGCCATCCATGAAATCGATGATCTGCTGGTCCGTCAGGCGCTGGCCCTCGCGCCGGCCCATCGCCAGGTCGGCCTCGCTGATCATGCCGACCAGCCGCTCGCCGTCGATCACCGGGATGCGCCGGATCTGGTGCTGCTCCATCTTCCGCAGCACCGCGTCCATGTCGTCGTCGGCGCGCACGCAGTGCAGGTGGCCGGAGAGCTCCATGGCCGTCATCTTGGCCGGGTCCTTGCCCTCCGCCAGACATCGCACGACGATGTCGCGGTCGGTGATGATGCCCTTCAGCCTCTGGTCGTCGCCGCAGATCGGGAGCGCACCGACGTTCTTGTCGCGCATCATCTTCGCGGCCTCGGTGAGCGTCTGGTGCGCGCCGATGCACTGGGCGCCGGTGTGCATGATCTCTCGGGCAGTGGTCACGGGGACTCCTTCGTGAGTGGTTCCCCCCAGGTGGTTCCCCCCGCTCGCTCCCCCGTCAGCACCGCGAACCCGCGGTGTGACCGCACGATCACCATAGGCAACATCCCGCCCGCCCGCGACCCCGGGCTTTCGCCGAAAGCCGCCGCCCGGGTGAGACAGACCGCACGCCGACCGGTGTGCGGCCCGTTCGGAGGGAAACCCTCATGCGCAAGCGCCCGCCCCACGACCCGGGCAGACTGGCAGCGGGGGCCAGACCGACGGCTTCGGAGGCGGCCCATGCCGCAGATGGTGGTGGACGGGCGCACGCTCGCGCTCTCCCACCTCGACAAGGTCTACTACCCGCGGACCGGCACGCTGAAGGGCGAGGTCCTCGGCTACTACGCGGCCGTCCACACCGCGCTCCTCCCCCACCTGCACGACCGCCCCGTCTCCTTCCTGCGCTGCCCGGACGGCGTCGAGGCCGAGGTGTTCATCGCCAAGAACCCGCCCGCCGGCACCCCGCACTGGGTCCGCACGGTCGAGGTGCCCAGCGACAGCGGCGACCTGCGCCAGGTCGTCCTGGACGACGGCGCCGCGCTGCTCTGGGCGGCCAACCTCGGCTGCCTCGAACTGCACGTCCCGCAGTGGCACACAGCCGCGCCCGGGCTGGCCGACCGGCTGGTCCTCGACCTCGACCCGGGCGAGGGCGCGACCGTCCTCACCTGCCGGACGGTCGCCGGGCTGCTCCGGGAGCGGCTGGCCGCGGACGGGCTCGCCGCCTGGGTCAAGACCTCCGGCTCCAAGGGCCTCCACCTGCTCGTGCCGCTCGAACCCACCCCGAGCACCCGCGTCTGCGCCTACGCGAAGGCGCTGGCCGCCGCCCTGGAGGCGGACCACCCCGAGCTCGTCGTCCACACCATGGCCAAGGCCCGCCGGGCCGGACGGGTCTTCGTCGACTGGTCCCAGAACAACGCCAAGAAGACCACCGCCGCCCCCTACACGCTGCGCGCCCGCCCGCTGCCCACCGTGTCCACCCCGCTCACCTGGGCGGAGCTCGCCGAGGCCGACTCCGAGGACGACCTGGTGTTCACGCTCGGCGACGTCCCCGAGCGGCTCGCCGCCCACGGCGACCTCCTCGCCCCGCTGCTCGACCCCGAGCGTGCCCGCCCCCTCCCGGCCGGCCCGCCGCTCGAACCCACCCGCCAGGTGCTCCAACCGCCCGTCGAGGTCATGCGCCCGGCCGCCGTCGCGGCCGTCCCGCCGGCGGACGGGCTCGGCGGCGGGGGCGTGCAGTACGAGCTCAAACTGGACGGCTTCCGCTGCCTCGCCTTCGCCCGCGGGAGCCGCCCGGCCTACCTCCAGTCCCGCAGCGGGCGCGACCTCGCCCCCGAGTTCCCGCCGATCGCCGCCGCCGTCGCCCGGCTGCCCGAAGGGCTCGTGCTGGACGCCGAGCTCGTCGCGTGGCGGGCGGGCCGGTTCGCCTTCGAGGAGCTCCTGCGCACCCGCCGGGCCCGCGCGGGCGACGACGTCGCGCTCGGGCTGATCGCCTTCGACGTCCTCGCGCTCCCCGGGCGCGACGTGCGCCGGCTGCCGCTGGCCGACCGCCGCCGACTGCTGCTCGCGGCGCTCGCGGACGTCCCGCCGCCGATCCAGCCCGTCATGGCCACCACCGACCGGGCGGAGGCCCTCGTCTGGATGGAGCGCCTCGCGGCCACCGGCGTCGAGGGCCTGGTCTGCAAGGCCGCCGGCTCGGCGTACCGGGCGCAGGGCGCGGGCCGGGTCTGGGTGAAGTACCGCCGCACCGACACCGTCGACGCCCTCGTCCGCGCGCTCACCGGCCCGGCGGCCCGCCCGCACGCCCTCGTCGTCGAACTCGACGACGGCCGCGTCCTCCTCACCACCCCGCGGCTGACCGCCGTCCAGGCCCGCCAGATCGCCGAGGCCGCCCGCCCCCACCTCGCCCCGCCCGTCCGCGACCCCACCCACGGCACCGTCCACCCGCTCGGAACCCCCCTCCGCGCCGAGGTCACCCTCACCGGCCGCCCACCGACCGCCACCTACACCCGCCTGCGGGGCGACTGAACTCCAAGGCCCTTGCCCAGCCGAGCCATTGGAGGGAAGACCGGTTCAATTCACCTCGGTACCCCGCCTGCTGGGCCCCGCCGGCCCCCATCGGCTCACTGCCTCCGCTCCGTCGCGTGGGCGAACTCGGTGACCAGGGTGTCGTCGAAGACCGGGAGGTCGGCGGGCTTGCGGCTGGTGATCAGCGGGCCGGGGCCGTCGTGGCAGACGTGGACCTCGGCGTCGACCCAGTGGGCGCCGGCGTTGACGAGGTCGGTGCGCAGGCTGGGCCAGGAGGTGAGGGTGCGGCCGCGGACGGCGTCGGCCTCGATGAGCGTCCACGGTCCGTGGCAGATCGCCGCGACCGGCCGACCCGACGCGCAGAAGACGTGCACGAAGGCGACCGCGCCCCGGTCCTGCCGCAGGTGGTCGGGGCTCGCGACGCCACCGGGCAGGACGAGCCCGTCGTACTCGGCGGCCTCCGCGTCCGCGACGACCGCGTCCACCGCGAAGGTGTCACCCGGTGCCCGGTGCCGGACGGCCTGCACCCGGCCCGGCGCGGTGGACAGCAGCCGGGGCGTGCCCCCGGCCTCGGCCACCGCCTGCCACGGGGAGGTGAGTTCGATCTCCTCCACGCCGTAGGGCGCGACGAGGAAGGCGACGGTCCGGCCGGTGAGCGTGGTGGCGGGCCAGCGCATGGCTCACCGCGGGCCGGGGCCGGTGAGCCCGAGGACGTCGACGGCCACGGGCGGCGGCGCGGAGCGCACCCGGGCGCGCGGGCAGTCGAGGTGGACGACCAGCTCCAGGTGGTCGATCCGGGCGACCAGGCCGACCGGCACGAGCACGCGGGAGCCCGGCACCCACGACCCGGCGTCGACCAGCAGGTGGTCGCCGGTGTCCTGCTCGACCCGCCCGAGCGGGCCGTCGGTCGCCTCCACCTCGTAGCCGGTCAGGCTGAGTTCGGCGGCGTGGTGGGAGCCCGGGCGGTACTCCCACAGGTCGGTGGTCATCACACCTCCGGTTGGTCCCAGGGCCGCCGCTGGCGCCCCTCGGGGCGGTCGGGGCCGTCGGGACGGTCGAACGGGTCTCGGCGCCGGGCGCCGGCACGGCGGCGCAGCAGGACGGCCGCGGCAACGGCGACGGCCAGGGAGGCCGACCAGACCACGCCGAGGGCGGCGAGCACGGCCACGGTCGGGGTCCGCACCCCGACGCTCAGGCAGATCCCCGTCATCACGAGCGCGGTCACCACCACTCCGACGGGGATCCGGCGGGCCGCGCGGCGCAGAGAGGTCCGGACGCGGCCCGGCCGTTTGGCACCCATGGCGCTCAGCTTCCGGTCGAGGCGGGTGTCCTGGCGCAGCTCGGACTCGATCTCCTCGAGGAGCCGCCGTTCCCGTCCGCTCAGCGAGGGTCCGTCCATCTCGGTCACCTCCGACACACTTCCGGTGACGTGCTCGTACCCGGGCGGTTGCCCGGTACGGGCCTGCGCTAACCGCCTCCGGGACGGCCTGTTCCCGCGCCGACGGGCCCGAAGGCCCGGGGGCGTGCGAGCAGGCTGTCGTCCAGTACCCGCAGCAGGGCGGCGGAGTCGCGGTGGACCTCGGCCGCGCCCGCGGCCCGCAGGTCACCGGCGCCGTCCCGGCCGGTCTCCAGGGCGAGGCACAGCAGCCCGGCGCGGCGGGCGGCGAGCACCTCGCGGACGCTGCCGGCGACGTACACGGCGTGTTCGGCGGTGCCGCCGACGAGGTCGAGGGCGGCCCGCACGGGGTCGCTCCCGGGGGTGGTCACGGTCAGCGCGGGTGCCCCGGCGGGGCCCGGGGCGGTCAGGACGACCGTCCAGCCCCGGGCGGCGCATTCGCGCAGCAGGTCCGCGGCACCGGGCGGCGCGGGACGCCAGTCGGTGCCGAAGAGTGCCGTCGAGACCACGGTCATGGCCCACCGCTTCCCTTCCGGCCCCGTGCGCGGACGCGGGCCGCACACGGAACGCGCCCTTCCAGGTTAGGCCTCCGCCCCACCCGGCGCGCTGCCGGCCGACCGCCGGTTTCCGCGCCCGACCCGCCGGTGCGGACGCCGGCCCCGACCGGCCCCGCCGGACGGGACGGGCATGACCCTGTCCGCACTCGGCGCATCACCAGGGGTCGGTGGCCAGGCGGGCGTGGAGGTGTTCGTCGGTGTACTCCCGGCCGGCGGGGCGGTAGGACGCGCGGAGGGTGCCCTCGTAGGGGAAGCCGCAGCGCTCGGCGACGTGGCAGGAGGCGTCGTTGCCGACCGCGTGGGCGATCTCGATGCGGCGGGCGGCCGCCGTCTCGACGGCCCAGCGGGTGACGGCGGTGGTGGCACGGGTCGCGATGCCGCGGCCGCGGGCGGCGGACAGGAGCCAGTAGCCGATCATGGCCAGCCCGTCCTCGCGGTCCGTCCACTTCAGGGCGACGTTGCCGCACAGGGTGCCGTCGACGGCGCCGGTGATCGCGAAGGCGGCGGTGCGGCCCTGCGCCCAGCCCGTGTCGCAGCGGTCGAGGTAGGCCTCGGCGGCGGCCGCGTCGGCGGCGGAGAGCGGGTTCCAGCGGACGATCTCCGGGTCGGCCGCGGCGGCGACGAGGGCCTGCGCGGTGCCGCCCGGCAGGTCGAGGGCGCGGCCCCACGGGCGGAGCGCGACGTCCCCGAGGTCGAGTGTGGTGGGGCGGAAGGTCCGCTGGTCGGTGCTCATCCGCTCTTCCTATCCCGCTCCCCGGCCGCCCTGCCAGCGAATTTCCGGCAGCGGGGCGGCAGTGCGAGGATCGGCCCGTGATCGAGCTACTGACGGCCCGCACGGCCGAGTTGGACGGATCCGCGCTGGGCGGGGCCCGGGCCCTGCTGTTCGACGTCTTCGGCGCCGACATGACCGAGGCCGACTGGCAGCACGCGCAGGGCGGCGTGCACGCGCTGCTGCGGGAGGACGGCGTGCTGATCGGGCACGCGGCGGTCGTGCCGCGGGTGTTCCGGCACGACGGGCGGGAGTTGCGGGCGGGGTACGTCGAGGGCGTCGCCGTCCGGGCGGACCGGCAGGGGCGCGGGCACGGCACGGTGCTGATGGGCTCGATCGCGGGTCTGATCCAGGGCGCGTACGACCTCGGCGCGCTCAGCGCCTCGGACGCGGCCGTCGAGTTCTACGAGCACCGCGGCTGGCAGCGGTGGCACGGCCTGCTGTCGGCGGCCACCCCGCGCGGCGGGGAGCGGCCGACGCCGGACGACGAGGGCGGAGTGTACGTCCTGCCGGGGACGGCCCCGCTGGACCTGAGCGGTCCGCTGACCTGCGACTGGCGCTCCGGCGACCTCTGGTGACGGAGGGCGGCGCAGGGGCCGGCGTACACCTCGAACGCCTTGAGCATCTTGCAGTCGTGGTCGTTGCAGCCGGCGTCGGGACTGCGGTCCGTACGAACGGGGCGTTCCCCCACCCTCCATGTCCGGACCGGCACCAGGCAGGCGGAGATCCGGTCATCCGCCGATACGGCCCTGTCGATGCCGTGCCGAATCCCCGGCTTTCGGCCGACCTGCCGGTCACCTTCCCGGCGCGACCCTCCCGACCAGGTGGAGCAGCCGGTCGAGGGCGTCCTTCGCGTTCGGCTCGGTCAGGTTGACCATGAGCCGGAAGGCGATCTTCAGCAGGGCCGGGTGGCCGAGCCCGGCCGCGCCGGCGGCGGCGAGCAGCTTCGGGCGGCCGAGCAGGTCGGCGGCGAGCCGGCCGAGCGCGAAGTAGCCGGCGTAGGCGGAGCGCAGCGCCTGCGGGTAGGCGCTCAGGGCGAGTTCGCGGCTGCGGTCGGTGCGGCGGGCGAGCGCCTGGACGATCGTCTCGGCGGCGTAGCGGCCGGACTCCATCGCGTAGGCGATGCCCTCGCCGGTGCCCGGGCTGACCGTGCCGCCGGCGTCGCCGATCAGCAGCAGGCCCTCGGCGTAGTGGGGTTGGCGGTTGAGGCCCATGGGGAGGGCGGAGCCGCGGACCGGTTCGGTGACGGCGTCGGGGGCGTACTCGTACCGGGGCGGGAGCGCCTCGCACCAGCGGCGCAGCAGGTCGCGCCAGTCGAGGTCGATGCCGGCGGTGTCGAGCACCCCGAGGCCGACGTTGGCCGTGCCGTCGCCCATGCCGAACACCCAGGCGTAGCCGGGCAGGAGGCGGTGGCCGGGACCGGTGAGGTCGCGCAGGTCGAGCCAGCCCTCGAGGTAGGGGTCGTCGTGGCGCGGGGTGGTGAAGTAGGTGCGGTAGGCGACGCCCATCGCGCGGTCGGTGCGGCGGTAGCGCTTCATGGCGAGCGAGAGGCGGGTGGAGTTGCCGTCGGCGGCGACCACGACGGGGGCGTGGTAGGAGACGGGCCGGCGTTCGTCGCCGAGCCTGGCGGTGACGCCGGTGATCCGGCCGGTCCGGTCGTCGACCAACGGGCTTGCCACGTTGGCCCGTTCGATCAGCCGGGCGCCGGCCGAGGCGGCGCGGCGGGCGAGCAGTTCGTCGAAGTCGGCGCGCCGGCGGACGGCCCCGTACCCGGGGTAGGCGGAGAGCTCGGGCCAGTCGAACTCCATCGTGCGGCGGCCGGAGATCAGGCGCAGCCCGCGGTTGTGCAGCCAGCCGGCCTCCTCGGAGACGTCGATGCCGAGGTCGGTCAACTGCTTGACGACGCGCGGGGTCAGGCCGTCGCCGCAGACCTTCTCGCGGGGGAAGGCCGCCTTCTCCAGGAGGAGGACGTCGAGCCCGGTGCGGGCCAGGTGGTAGGCGGCGGTGGAGCCGGCCGGGCCCGCGCCGACCACGATGACGTCCGCGCAGTGATCCGTCCTGGCCGGCCCGGGGCCCGGACCTGGGTCGGTCAACTGCTGCTCTGGGCCGGGCATCGCGCACTCCCACGGGTCTGATCGGCTGCTGGGTCGGCGGACCCGACGATAGGGAACGCCGGCGCCCACCGCCGCCCGACACGCGGTCCCGCCCCGACGACCGGTCAATACCGGCCACCGGGGCGGGACCTGGGAGATCGGGCCAGAGGCCCGAAGGGCAGGTCGGTGAACTCGACGCGCAGGCCGAGGTGGTCGGCGACGGCGGCGATCTCCGGGTCGAGGCCGGTCGGCTTGCCGTCGCCGTCCCGGAAGTCGACCGGCGGGTAGTTGAGGTAGGAGCCGATCCGCAGGACGCCGGCGGCCTTGACCGCCTTCGGGAGGCCGGCGCGCAGGTCGGCCTGGCTGCCGGGGTCGGTGGCGGCACCGCTGCCGCAGCCGGTCAGCAGGAGGCCGCCGAGGACGGCGGCGGCGCGGAGCGGGAGGGGGTGGGGCGAAGGGACCCTGGGCAGGGTTGAAGGTGCGGTGCATCGCGATGCGTCTTCTTCGCAGGAATGCGGGCAGGGAGACGCCGCGCCGGAGTGGCTGCCGGGGTACGCAGCGCGGACCTCGTCGCCGTGTGCCCGGTTCGGGCCGCCCCGGGGTGCGGGGGCGGCCGGTCGGCGGAGGTCCGCCGTCGGGGGCGGTCGGGGCCATCCTCGCACTCCACGCCGAGGGCGCGTGCGGCGGGCCGCATCGCGGGACGAACACGGCTTCACCACAACCCGGTGATCCGATTGTTGTAACGGACTAGTCGGAACTTCCGTCCGAAATCGGGCAAGTGACACAAACGCGCCTTGCGCCGGGTTTCCGGGTGCGGGAACTTGTGTGCCCTCCCTTCGTACGTTTCCAGCCATCTGGCCGAAAACAGCCGGGGGTTTCCTCCCCACCGTGCAGGCTCGTCCCGGCCTGCCACACCCGATGGAACGACCCATGCACATCCGCTCCACCGCAGCACGCTCGCTCGTGGCCGTCCCGACCGCCGCCGCGCTGATGCTGCTCGCCCCCGCCGCCCACGCCGCCCCCGGTGGCAAGAACGCTCCCGGCAACAACGGCACCGTCAAGATCCACGACGCCGCCACCGGCCAGGAGGACACCCGCAACGAGCCCAAGGTCTGCACCTTCTACCTGGACTCGTTCGGCTTCGACGCCAACCAGGACGTCATCTGGGCGATCGCCGAGGTCCACGGCAACGACGAGACGATGGTCGCCTACGGCGACCTGCCGGTCGACGCCAACGGCGACGTCCGCACCGACGACATCAACCTGCCGGACGGCCAGTACAAGCTCTACTGGGCCTCGGTCCCGATGGTCGACGGCGTGCCCTCGCAGGACGACCCGGCCCTGGACAACCCGAAGCACAAGGTGTTCAAGGTCGACTGCGGCGCCGCGAAGCCGTCGAAGGGCCCGACCTCGGTGCCGAGCACCCCGGCCACCGGCAAGCCGTCGGAGAAGCCGAGCGGGAAGCCGTCCGAGAAGCCCTCCGACAAGCCGAGCGGCAAGCCCTCGGACAAGCCGTCCGAGAAGCCCTCCGACAAGCCCTCGGAGAAGCCGTCCGAGCAGCCGAGCGAGAAGCCGACCGGCGCCCCCACCACCGCCCCGGCCACCAAGCCGGCCGAGACCCCGTCGGCCACCGCCGCGCCGACCACCCCGGCCGCCGGCGGCACGGCCACCGGCGCCCCGACGGCCGGCCCGAGCACCGCGCCGACCGCGACCGTCCCGGTGCAGACCCCGCCGGCCGGCACCACGGTCAACCCGGCCAAGCCGCTGATCGTGCCCGCCAAGGTCAGCGTCCCGACCCCGATCAAGGGCGCCCCGGCGTCGGACGGCAAGAAGCTGGCCAGCACCGGTAGCGACGGCACCCTGCTGTACGCGGGCGTCGGCACCGCGCTGCTCGTGGGCGGCGGCGCCCTCGTCTTCGCGCGCCGCACCCGCCGCTCCTCCTGAGCGGTCCCACGGAACGGCTGAGCCCCTGGCACCGCCCGCCCTACCGGGTGGTGCCAGGGGCTCCCCTGTCCGTCCACGGCCTCCGTGGTCCTCACGGGTTCACCGCGAGGACCACGTAGGCCGCGAGGATCGCGATGTGCACCGCGCCCTGGAGGGGAGTGGCGCGGCGCGGGATGACGGTCAGGGTGCCCACCACGACGGTCAGGGTGAGCAGCACCATGTGGGCCGGGCCGAGGCCGAGGAGGAGCGGGCCGGTGAGCCACGAGGACGCGATGGCGACGGCCGGGATGGTGAGGCCGATGCTGGCGAGCGCCGAGCCGAGGGCGAGGTTGAGGCTCGTCTGCACGCGGTTGCGCAGGGCGGCGCGCAGCGCGGCGATGGTCTCCGGCAGCAGCACGAGCAGCGCGATCACGACGCCCACCACCGAGGACGGCAGCCCGGCCGAGGCCACCGCCGACTCGATGGCCGGCGACACGCCCTTGGCGAGGCCGACCACCGACACCAGGGCGACGCCGAGCAGCAGCAGACTGACCGCGGCGGCGCCGACGGCCGGCGGGCCGGCGTGCTCCTCCTCGTCCTCCTTGGCGAGCACCCGGCCCTCGGCGGTCACGGGCAGGAAGTAGTCCCGGTGGCGGACGGTGATCGTGGCGACGAACAGCCCGTAGACCACGATCGACGCGGTGGCCGCGAAGGCGAGCTGGGTGGTGGAGAACTGCGGGCCCGGCGAGCTGGTGGTGAAGGTCGGCAGCACGAGGCTCAGGGTGGCCAGGGTGGCGACGCAGGCGAGCGCGGCGCCGGTGCCCTCGGCGTTGAAGACGGCGGTCCGGTACCTGAGCGCGGCCACCAGGATGGACAGCCCGAAGACGCCGTTGCAGGTGATCATCACGGCGGCGAAGACGGTGTCCCTGGCCAGGGTGACGGCCTTGTCGCCGCCGTCGGCCATCAGGGTGACGATGAGCGCGACCTCGATGACCGTGACGGCCACCGCGAGGACGAGTGATCCGAAGGGCTCACCGACCCAGTGCGCGATGACCTCGGCGTGGTGCACGGCGGCCAGCACGGCGCCGGCCAGGAAGCAGGCGACGACGCCCACCACCCAGCCGGGGAGGTCCCGGTGCCAGGTCAGGGCCAGGTCGACGAAGGACAGCACCGGAACGACGACGGTCCATCGCGCGGTGGCCGCGCGGAGCTTCGTGATCATGCCGCGAGGATCCCAGACGGAGAGTCGCCCGGCCGGGTGCCCGCGCCGGTCCGGCGGGGGTCGCGGCACGACTCGTCCCCCGACCTGCCTGGTCACCCACCGTAGTCGCGGAGGTACGCGAGGACCCGGTCGACGTGCGCGCGGACCCGCTCCGGGACGCCGCCCGCGGCGGCCACGGTCTTGTCGCTGGTCCGGTAGGCCGCGGTGACGAGGGCGGGGAGGTCCCGCGTGAAGCCCCGGTGCTTGAGCTGCTGGTCGAGCCAGCACACGTAGTTGCCCATCGCGGCGATCGCGTCGCCGGGGTTCAGGTAGTCCTTGGGGCCGGGGTGCGCGGCGGCCTTGCTCCAGGCGTCGAAGACCGAGGGCGTCCACATCGCGATGCCGTACTCGCCGGTCTCGGGGCGGGCGGCGTTCGGGTCGAAGCCGCTCTCGGCCTTGAGCATCGCGGCCAGCAGGACCGGGGTGACCTCGGGCTCGGGGCAGCGCCGGGCGGCGTCCTCGATCATGCCGCGGTAGGCGGCCGGGACGTCGGAGCCCGCCGGGATCGCCCCGGACGGCGGCGGCGGTGCGGCGAGCGGCGCGGCGCCGGTCGGCTCGGGGCGTCCGGTCAGGGCGAGGACGACGAGGGCACAGGCCGCCAGCCCCGCGAGCGTGGCCCGGCGCAGCCGGCGGGCGCCCGCGCGGGCGGTGGCGGTGGCGACCAGCGCGGCGAGGTCCGCGCGGGCCCGCTCCTCGCGGTCGGCGGCCAGGCAGGTGGTGACGGCGGGCCGCCAGCGCCCGGGCAGGGCCTCGTCCAGCCGCAGCGGCGCGGCGCCCCGCGCGTACGCCTGGGCGGCGAGCGAACGGGCGCGGGCGGTGGCGCCGAGGAACGGGTGCAGGCCGCCGGTGAGCAGCTGGTGGGCGAGCACCCCGAAGGCCCAGACGTCGGCGCTGGGGCGCAGGGCGACGCCGCGCGGGCCGGTGCGCTCCGACCACCACTCGGGCGGGACGTGGTCGGGCGAGCCGAGCGGCGGGGCGTAGGCGTGGGTGCCCTCCAGCTCGGCGGTGAGGCCGAAGTCGGCGAGCTTGGCGGTGCCGTCGGGCATCAGCAGGATGTTGGCCGGTTTCAGGTCCCCGTGCACCCAGCCCGCCCGGTGCATGTGGGTGAGGCCCGCGCAGACCTGGGCGAGGATGCGGTCCGCGCCGGGGACGGCCCGGCCGGGGCTCGCGGTGGCGAGGACGTCCTGGAGGCTGTGGGCGGCGCGTTCCATGACGAGGGCGAGGGCACCGTCGAGCGCGGGGTGGGCCGGGTCGTCGACGGTGGCGACGGCGAGGGTGCGGATCAGGTGGGGGTGGTCGGCGCGGCTGCTGAAGCGCAGCTCGCTGCGGGCGACCTGGGCCATGGTGCGGCGCTGGCCGGGGCTGAGCCGGGCGGGGCCGAGGAGTTTGACGGCGACCGGGGCGCCGTCCGGACCGTGGGCGGCGTAGACGCTGCCCCAGGCGCCCGCGCCGAGGAGTTCGCCGATCCGGTAGCCGGCGACCGGGTAGCCGGCCGGCACGTCGATCGGCCGGTGCTCGGGCCGACCGGCGGGGCTCACGGCCGGGTGGCCGGGTGCCGGGGTGGGAGCAGGGCCAGGTGTTCCTCCCGGACGAGGTCGAACTTCAGGGCGAGGGCCGCGAGTTCCTCGCGCTTGCCGCCGCCGCGGTCGTCGTCGAAGGGCTCGCGCAGCCGCAGCTTGGTGAACACCAGGTAGTCGATGTGGTAGTTCACCGCCGAGCGGGTGAGCCCGTGGCAGGAGGGCAGGACGCGCAGCCGCGCGACGACGTCGGTGGCGCCGGGCACGGTGGCGGCGGAGGGCGAGCGCAGGCGGGGTTCGCAGAGCGCGAGCAGGACGAGGAAGTACTTGGCGGTGGGGTCGAGGGCGAACGGGCTGACGGTGCGTTCGCCGCCGATGCCGTCCGACTCGCTCTCCAGGTAGGCGTGTTGGGGGGCGAAGACCTTGAACGAGGCGGGCTCGCCGAGCGCGGGCAGCAGGACCCGGGAGAACTCGAACGGCACGGGTGCGCCGAGCCGGCCGGGTGCGACCTTGACGTGCTCGCCGGCGCCCTCCAGGTTCTCCACGACGTAGGTGGCGGTGGCGGAGAAGTTGGACAGCCGCCAGTAGTCCTCGGCCGCGGTGACCTCGCCGGCGCGCCGGGAGACGCCCTGGTCGGGCAGCGGGATGGGGACGGCCCGGCCGGGCTCCCCGCGCCCGAACACCGCCGTCTCGCCCGGGCCCATCCGCAGCAGTCCGGGCCGTCCGGCGGGCGCCACCGCCGTTGCCCGGTCGGGCAGTTGCACGATGACCGTGTCCACGTCGCCACCTCCGTGGGTCGGGTTGATGGTATCCGTCCGATCCGTCCCCGCGGCAAGCCGCCACCCGGACGAGTGAACCGGCACGAAACCGCCGCACCGCACTGACGTTCCATCGCACCGCACTGACGCACCGTCGCAACGGGACCCTTTCCGCGCGCTGAACGTTCGGCCACGATATTGCTGCACGTAGCTGAACGGTCACCATGAGTGTGACGCAACACACATGAGACATCGCCACGATCCGTGCAAGACTCATCTCACTCAGTGAGATCCCCTTAGTTTCCAAGGAGGTTCCGATCATGCGCGCTCGGATCGCAGCTGTGATGGCGACAGTGACAGGGATAGCGGCGTTGATCGCCGGGCCTGCCACGGCCGCCACGGCCGCCACGGCGACGTCCGAGAACAACCCGGCAGCCTGCGCCGCCGTGCTCAACCACCCGTGCGTCTGGCAGGAGAAGGACGCCACCGGTGTGGCCGGTGTCGCCCAGGTCTCCGCCGACCCGGGCCAGCTGACGCTCGTTCAGGTCGAGGTCAGGACGCAGAAGGCGTGGGGCAGCCCGTGGGAGACGGTCGCGAGTGCGACCACCGTCCAGCTCGGCTCCGCCCGGGCGGTCACCCCGCGCGTCGTCACCACCGACCTGAAGATGGTCTGCGCCACGGCCGGCCCCGCGCTGGACGCGACCAGGCAGACCACCACCTGTACGTACCCGTTCGCGGGCTGACCCGCCCCCGAACGGAGCCCAGGGCCGGCCGCCGGGACCACTCTCCCGGCGGCCGGCCCGCCGCCGTCCACCGCGCTGCCGCGCCACCGGGCCATCGGGCACGGGGTGTGCAGAAAATTGGAGCTCCAGAGTCGCATTCGGTACCGTTTCGCATGTGAGGCTGACCAAGAGCACCGACATCGCCCTCCGCATCGCCATGCGGCTGGCCGTCCTCGACGAGGAGGCCAACCCGACCACCCGCGAGGTGGCCGAGGCGGTCGGCGTGCCGTACACGCACGCGGCGAAGGTGGTCAGCAAGCTGCAGCACCTCGGAGTGGTCGAGGCGCGGCGCGGACGGGGCGGGGGGCTGGTGCTCACCTTCGCCGGACGGACCGGATCGCTCGGCCTGCTGGTCCGCGAGCTGGAGGGGGTCGGCGACGTCGTCGGCTGCGAGGACGACCCGCCGTGCCCGCTGCGGGCCGCGTGCCGGCTGCGCGGGGCCCTGCGGGGCGCACAGGAGGCCTTCTTCGCGGCACTCGACCCGCTCTGCATCGACGACCTGGTGGCCTCCCCCACCGGACCGGTGCTGCTGAGCCTCTCCACCAGACCCACCGACTGATCCGGCCCCACCCAGGGTCGCGCCTTTTGCGCGGCCTTTAATACGCATCTCAGATACCAGTTTGGAGCGAGCCTGATGCTGTCCGCCAAGAACGCCGAGGTGGTCGAGGCCACCCTGCCCGTCGTGGGCGCCGCCATCGGCGAGATCACCCCGCGGTTCTACGACCGGATGTTCGCCGCCCACCCGGAGCTGCTGCGCGACCTCTTCAACCGCGGTAACCAGGCCAACGGCACCCAGCGGCAGGCCCTCGCCGGGTCGATAGCCGCGTTCGCCACCGCGCTGATCGCCAACCCCGACCGGCGGCCGGACGCGATGCTGGCCCGCATCGCGCACAAGCACGTGTCGGTCGGCATCGCCAACGACCAGTACAAGATCGTCCACGAGCACCTGTTCGCCGCCATCGTCGACGTGCTCGGCGAGGCCGTCACCCCCGAGGTCGCCGCCGCCTGGGACGAGGTCTACTGGCTCATGGCCAACGCCCTCATCGCCGTCGAGGACCGGCTGCGCGCCGAGCTCGCCGGCCCCGACGGCGACCCGGCCGACCTGTGGCGCCGGTACACCGTCGTCGCCCGCCACCAGGAGACCGAGGACGTCACCAGCTACCTCGTCCGCCCCGCCGACGGCGACCCGGTGCCCGCCGGCCGCCCCGGCCAGTACGTCTCCGTGCGCACCGAACTGCCCGACGGCGCCCACCAGATCCGCCAGTACAGCCTCTCCGGCACCGCTGACGGCGCCCTGCGCTTCAGCGTCAAGCGCGAGGCCGGCGGCGAGGTCTCCGGCCACCTGCACGACCGCCTGCGGGCCGGCGACACCGTCGAACTCGCGCCCCCGCTGGGCGACATCAGCCTCGCCGACGGCGAAGGCCCGCTGCTGCTGATATCCGCCGGGATCGGCAACACCCCGATGACCGCGATGCTCGCCCACCTCGTCGACACCGGCTCCACCCGCACCGTCGTCTCGGTGCACGGCGACCGCGACCAGCTCGCGCACGCCTTCCGCGCCGACCTCGCCCGGCTCACCGCCGAACTGCCGGACGCCGCCGCGCACGTGTTCTACGAGCGCCCGCTCGGCGAGTGGCCCGCCGAGCGCACCGGCCTGGTCGACCTGAGCACGGTCGCGATCCCGGCCGGCGCCACCGCCTACCTGTGCGGGCCGCTGCCCTTCCTCCGCGCGGTACGCGGCCAGCTGCTCGACGCGGGCGTCCCGGCGGCGGACATCCACTACGAGGTCTTCGGCCCGGACCTCTGGCTCGGCGCCTGATCCGACGCCTGCCTGATCCGTCGTCAAATGGCCGCATCCGGGCGGTCCGCCGGATACGATCCCGGCGGACCGGCCGGTCCTGCAAACGAGAGGAGAGCGGATGCGGGTCGCGCTGTTCGCCACGTGCGTCAACGACGCGCTGTTCCCCACCACGGCGATCGCCACCGTCCGTGTGCTCGAACGCCTCGGCGTGGAGGTGGACTTCCCGTCCGAGCAGAGCTGCTGCGGACAGCCGCAGTACAACACCGGCTACCGGCAGGCCTGCGAGCCGCTGGTGCGCCGGACCGCGAGGGCCTTCGCCGACTACGACCACGTCGTGACGCCCTCCGGCTCGTGCGCGGCGATGGTCAGGGAGAACTACCCCCGCATCGGCGCCAGGGCCGCCGCCGAGGGGCGCGGCACCGGGCTCGCGGACGCCTCCCTCGCGCTCGCGCCCCGGGTGTACGAGCTCACCGAGTTCCTCACCGACGTGCTCGACGTCGAGGACGTCGGCGCGTACTTCCCGCACAGCGTCACCTACCACCCCTCCTGCCACGGCCTGCGCGTCCTCGGCCTCGGCGACCGGCCGCTGCGGCTGCTGCGCGCCGTCAAGGGCCTGGAGCTGCGGGCGCTTCCCGGGGCCGAGGAGTGCTGCGGCTTCGGCGGCACCTTCGCGGTCAAGAACGCGGCCGTATCGGCGGCCATGGCCGAGGACAAGCTGACGAACGCCCTCGGCACCGACGCCCAGGTGCTGTGCGGCGCCGACAACTCGTGCCTCCTGCACCTCGGCGGCATGCTCCGCCGGCGCGGCGGCTCCCTGCGCCCGCTGCACCTGGCCGAGATCCTGGCCAGCACCGAGCAGAACCCGTGGCGGGCCGCGTGAGTGACGTCTTCCTCGGCATGCCGGCCTTCCCGCAGGCCGCCGAACGGGCCGTGCGGGACGGGCGGCTGCGCGCCAACCTGCGGCACGCCACCCACACCATCCGGGACAAGCGCGCCCGCGCCGTCGCCGAACTCCCCGACTGGGACCGACTCCGCGCGGCCGGGAAGGCGATCAAGGACCACACGCTGCGCCACCTCGACCGGTACCTGGTGCAGTTGGAGGAGGCCGTCACGGCGGCCGGCGGCACCGTGCACTGGGCGGCCGACGCCGAGGAGGCCAACCGGATCGTCGCGGAGCTGGTGCGGGCGACCGGGCAGAGCGAAGTCGTCAAGGTCAAGTCCATGGCCACCCAGGAGATCGGGCTCAACGAGGCCCTCGCCGCCGAGGGCATCACCGCCTACGAGACCGATCTCGCCGAGCTGATCGTGCAGTTGGGCGACGACCGGCCCTCGCACATCCTGGTGCCCGCGATCCACCGCAACCGGGCCGAGATCCGGGAGATCTTCGCCGAGCGGATGGCCGCCTGGGGCCGCCCCGCGCCCGAGGGGCTCACCGACACGCCCGCCGAACTCGCCGAGGCGGCCCGGCTGCACCTGCGGGAGAAGTTCCTGCGCGCCAGGGTCGCCGTCTGCGGCGCCAACTTCATGGTGGCCGAGACCGGCACCCTCGTCGTCGTCGAGTCCGAGGGCAACGGACGGATGTGCCTCACCCTCCCGGACACCCTGATCTCCGTGGTCGGCATCGAGAAGGTCGTGCCCACCTGGCGCGACCTGGAGGTCTTCCTCCAGCTGCTCCCCCGCTCCTCCACCGCCGAGCGGATGAACCCGTACACGTCGCTGTGGACCGGACTGGGACCGTCGAAAGGGGCGCAGGGCGACGGCCCGTCCGACGTCCACCTCGTCCTGCTCGACAACGGCCGCACGGCCGTGCTCGCCGACCAGGTCGGCCGCCAGGCGCTGCGCTGCATCCGCTGCTCGGCCTGCCTCAACGTCTGCCCGGTCTACGAGCGGGCCGGCGGGCACGCGTACGGCTCGGTGTACCCGGGCCCGATCGGCGCCATCCTGACGCCCCAACTGCGCGGCACGGCGAGCCCGGTGGACGCGTCCCTGCCGTACGCCTCCTCGCTGTGCGGGGCCTGCTACGAGGTGTGCCCGGTGGCGATCGACATCCCCGAGGTGCTCGTCCACCTGCGCGAGCGGGTGGCCGGGCAGGGCGGACACGCACTGGAGCGGGCCGCCGTCGCCACCGCCGGGTACGTCCTCGACCACCCGGCACTGCTCACCGCCGCCGAGCGCCTGGCCGGGCGGACCCGCGCCCTGCACCCGCGCCGCCTGCCCGGGCCCGGGCGGGCCTGGACCGACACCCGGGACCTGCCGGAGGTGCCGGCCGAGCCGTTCCGCGACTGGTGGAGGAAGAACCGCCCGTGAACTCGAGGGACTTGATCCTCGGCCGGATCCGCGCCGCCCTCGGCGAGCCCGCCCCGCCGGACGAACAGCCGCTGGTGCGCGACTACCTGGAGAGCCATGCCCCGGACGACCCGGCGGCGCTGCTCGACCTGCTGCACCACAACCTCGCCGACTACCGCGCCCGCGTCCACCGCTGCACTGCTGCCGAACTGCCCGAGCGCGTCGCCGAGTTGCTCGCCGCCCGTGGCACCCGCACGGTCGTCCTGCCCCCGGACCTCCCGGCCGCCTGGCTCACCGCCGCCGCGTCCGTGCAACGGCTGGTCGACGACGGCACGCTCACCGCCGCCCGCCTCGACACCGTCGACAGCGTGGTCACCGGCTGCGCGCTCGCGATCGCCGAGACCGGGACGATCGTGCTGGACGCCGGCCCCGGCCAGGGCCGCCGGCTGCTCACGCTCGTCCCGGACCACCACGTGTGCGTCGTGCGCGCGCCCGAGCAGGTCGTCGCATCCGTCCCGCGCGCGCTGCCGCTCCTCGACCCGGCCCGGCCGCAGACCTGGATCTCCGGCCCGTCCGCGACCAGCGACATCGAACTCGACCGGGTCGAGGGCGTGCACGGGCCGCGCGCGCTCGACGTCCTCCTCGTCACGCCGGCCTGAGCTCCAGCGTGCAGCACTTGGCCCCGCCGCCGCCCTTGAGCAGCTCCGAGACGTCCACCGGAACCGGCTCGTAGCCCTCGTCGGCGAGCCGGCCGGCCAGGTTCTTCGCCGCCTCCGGCAGGAGCACCCGGCGCCCGTCCGAGACCGCGTTGAGGCCGAACACCTCGGCGTCGGCGCGGTCGGCCAGGATCGCGTCCGGGTAGAGGGAGCGCAGCGTGGCCCGGCTGTCGGCGTCGAAGGCCTCCGGGTAGTACATGACGTGGTCGTCGGCCAGGACGGCCAGCGCGGTGTCCAGGTGGTAGAACCGCGGGTCGACCAGGGTGAGGGTGGTCACCGGCACGCCGAACAGCTCGCCCGCCTCGGCGTGCGCCGCGCGCGAGGTGCGGAAGCCGGTGCCGGCCAGCACCCGGCGGCCGACCACCAGGTGGTCGCCCTCGCCCTCGTTGACGTGCCCGGCGCGGCGCACCTCGCGGTAGCCGCGGTCGCGGAACCAGTCCTGGTAGGCGGACGACTCGGGGGCGCGCTCCGGGTGGCGGAAGGTGGCCACCAGCGCCCGGCC
Organism: Kitasatospora sp. NPDC001660; assembly: GCF_053596725.1. Classification (NCBI taxonomy): domain Bacteria; kingdom Bacillati; phylum Actinomycetota; class Actinomycetes; order Kitasatosporales; family Streptomycetaceae; genus Kitasatospora; species Kitasatospora sp. NPDC001660. The sequence goes on from NZ_JBSFGU010000008.1 coordinate 116,436, forward strand.
GTTCAGGACGGTCGCGCCGTTGGCGGCGTACACCATGTCGGGCAGGCCGGGCACCGGCTCGATCAGCTCGACGGTGTGGCCGAGGCGGCGGTACAGCCAGTACAGGCGCTCCCACTGGCGAATGGCGAGCGCGGTGTCGGTGGGCTGCGCCGGGTCCATCCAGGGGTTGATCGCGTAGTCCACAGTGAAGTAGGTCGGCCGGCACATCAGGTAGCGCCGCGGCCGGGCGGTGCGCTCCGGGTTCTGACGGGTCATTTCTCTACCGTCCTTGGACAGCAAGGGTGTTCGGGTCCTGTTGCGGCTGCCCCGGCCACGCCGTCCGCACACCCGCGCAGCCTCCCCCGCCGGGCGCACTCCCCCGCGCACCCGGCGCGAGCCCCGGCGCACACGCACCACCGGGGACTCAGGGCCAAGGCTCCTCGGATGACCGGGGGACCTTCGCCCGGCGGGGCGGCTACCAGCGCACCGCCGAGAAGTCGACCGGGGCCGGACGCAGGGTCCGGCAGTACTCGGCGACGGCGCGCATCCGTTGGACGGCCTCGTCGACGGGCATCCGACGCCGCTCGCCGTGGCCGGGCAGCAGCCACTCGAAGCGCAGCGCGTCCACCGTGCGGTCGAGCGACGCGGAGAGCTCCTCGACGGAGTGCCAGACGACGGTGTCGAACACGGCGATGTCCCCGGCGGCGCGGGACCAGTGCAGGGTGTCCCCGGTGAAGAGGTGGCGCTCGTCGGCGAGGTAGAGCACGCTGCCGCGGGTGTGGCCGGGGAAGGGGTGCGCGACGACGCCCGGGGCGACTTCGGCGGGGTCGGTGCCGCGCAGCACCCGGTCGGCGTCGGGGGCTGCGTCCAGGTCGCCCTCGTGGATCCAGAGCCGGGCGCCGAGGCGGTCGGCCCAGGCGCGGCCGTGCACGGCGTGGTCACGGTGCGTCAGGAGGATGTCGGTGACCGGGCCGAGGGCCTCGTAGCGGGCGGCGAGGGACTCGGCGAACCGGGGCGTGTCGACCATCATCCAGCCGGTCGGGCGGCGCAGGAGGTAGGAGTTGGCGCCCGCGTTGCGCGGGGAGTTGTGGCCGAGCAGCAGCAGCCCGTCGTCGAGGGCCATCGGGAACGGGTCGGTGGCCGGTTCGAGCCGACCGCCGCCGGGGCGGATGGAGCGCGTGGGGCACGCGTGGGCGGCGGCGTACAGCTGCCGGCGCTCGGCGTCGTCACTCGGCTGGCGGACGAGCTCGGAGCGGCCCTCGCGCTCGCGGATCAGGCCGGGCGCGAGCTGGCGGGCGACGTCGCAGTTGGTGCAGCGGTCGTCGATGGTCCAGTTTCCGGGCACGCCGGAGGGACGGTTCTCAGTCATCGGGCTCCCCACTGGGCGGCGGCCGAGCGGCCGCTCCCCTCAAGCCTCGCCTTCGCGGGCCCGAAACCGGAAGGGGGCGGCCTCCTTGCGCTTTCCGAACCCGTCTGATCACCAGGGCTTTTGGGGGAGCGTCGACACGCTCCCGTCGTCCGCCCGGAGGGCGGGCCGGGCAGGAGTGCGCCGACGCTCCCCAGGGACGTGGCCGACGTCACGTCCCGGCAAGGGCCACCTACGGTGGCGTAGGTCACTTGATGCAGTGAACTATCTTCTTCATGCCGAATCTCCAGGAGACCCTTGACATCAGTTCGTATGCCGCCCTCGGCGACAGCTTCACCGAGGGCCTGAACGACCCCGGGCTCGACGGCGCCTTCTTCGGCTGGGCCGACCGCCTGGCCGGGATGCTCGCCGTGAGCAGGCCGAAGGGCGAGTTCCGGTACGCCAACCTCGCCGTGCGCGGGCGCCTGCTGGACCAGATCGCGGCCGAGCAGGTGCCCGAGGTCTGCCGGCTCCAGCCCGACCTGGTCACCTTCTGCGCCGGCGGCAACGACATCCTGCGCCCCGGCAGCGACCCGGACGAGGTGGCCGAGCGCTTCGACCGGGCCGTCGCCCAACTCGCCCAGTCCGCGGGCACGGTGCTGATCTGCACCGGCTTCGACACCAAGGACGTGCCGCTGCTCAAGCACCTGCGCGGCAAGATCGCCACCTACAACGGGCACATGCGCGCGGTCGCCGACCGGCACGGCTGCAAGGTCGCCGACCTGTGGTCGCTGCGTTCGGTGCACGACCGCCGCGCCTGGAGCGACGACCGGCTGCACCTGTCCCCCGAGGGCCACCAGCGGGTCGCCCTGCTGGCCGCCCGCTCGCTGGGCCTGCGCACCGAGGAGGACCCGGAGGCGCCGTGGCCGGCCGCGCCGTACGTCTCCGCCGCCGACCAGCGGCGCGAGAACATCCAGTGGGCCCGCGAGTTCCTGCTCCCGTGGGTCGGCCGGCGCCTGCGCGGCGAGTCCTCGGGCGACCACGTCGAGCCCAAGCGCCCTGACCTGATGCCGCTCTGACGTTCCGTCAGTGCGCGACAGGACGATCGTGGAACCACCGTTTCCCGTCGATCGCCACTCCCCTTGCAAGCATTGGCGCAGGTCGCGCACGGGCGAGTGACGAAAGGCGGGAGACGGTGACACAGCTGACCGACACCGCGGACGGGGCCGGGACGGACGCAGTGGACGGCGTGGACGGCGTGGACGGCATGGACCGCGCGGAGGCCGACCACGCGGACCCCGTCGCGGCGGTGCGCAGCGGCGGCTGCCGTCGGAGCCGGGGATCCGAGCGCTCAGTCCCGGGCCTGGGCCAGGAACGGCGCCACGCCACTAGGCGGTGTCGGGAAGCGGGACCTCGTCGGGCCGGCCACGCGTCGCGCCGGCCGTGTCGCGGCTCGATGGGCGGGTGCGCTCCGCCCATGCGGCCACCGGCGGGCCCGCCGCGCCCAGAGCCGCGAAGAACACGCCGAGCAGCAGCCAGCCCGCGTGGCCGAGTCCGAGGACCGCTGTCGTGAGGACCGCCGGAGCCAGGGCCTGCCCGGCGTCGAAGCCGACGCCGAAGAGGCCCTGGTACTGCCCCTGGGCGTGGTCCGGGGCGAGACCGAAGCCGAGCGCGAAGCCGCCCGAGGACTCCCACACCTCTCCGAGGCTGTGCACACCGACGGCGAGGACGGCGAGCCCTGGCGCGATCCAGGCCGGAACGTCCGCGGTCAGAGCCATCAAGGGGCAGCTGACCAGGAAGAGCAGCCCCGCGAGGCGGAACGCCCGGCCGCCCTGGCGCGGTGTTTCCACCCGGGAGCCGATCCTGCTCTGGAGCAGCACGCACACCCCGCTGTTGACCGCGTAGACCGCCGCCACGGTCCAACGGGGCGCGCCGGTGTGGGCGGAGAGCCAGATCGGCAGCAGGAGGGAGACGGCCTGGTACTGCAGGCCCATCGCACCGTAGAGCACGACGAAGGACACGAACGGCCGGTCGGACAGGACGGCCCCGCGGTGGTGCTCCTCGGGCCGGGGCAGGGGCCGGTAGTTCGGGACACCGCCCAGGGCGATCAGGCCGGCGCAGGCGAAGCTTGCGGCATTGGCGAGGATGAGCGCGGTGTAGGCCGGGCGGGTGCCGGCCGAGACCGCGAAGGCGGCGCCGAGGGTGCCCAGAACCACGCCGAGGTTGACGAACGTGCGGAGCTTCGCCCTGAAGGCGGCCGGGCGTTCACCGCCGGCACGGGCGATGAGCGCACCGCCCGCGGCGCCGCCCGCCGTTGCTCCCAGCCGGTCCAGGGTGGCGATGAGCGTGAACGTGACCCAGTCGTGGATGAAGACGAACGCGGCCATCGTCACGGCCTGCATCGTGAGGGCCGTCAGCCAGACCGTGCGCGGCCCGTACCGGTCGGCCAGGTTCCCGGCCGGGATCCCGGCCAGCAGCCCGACCAGCCCGGCGATCGTGAGGCCGACACCGACCCGTGCGGCGGGCAGGTGCACCACCAGCGTGAAGTAGAGCGCCGCAGCGGCGTTGAACAGCCCGTTGCCCACCCGGCTGACGAAGCTCGCGGCGATGAGGGCACGCTGTGGACCGCTTGGCGCCGGTAAGCCGGACATCCGCAGGCCGGCGCTCTTCCCGATCATGCGGCACAGGCTAGCAGCGCCCCGCGATCACGGTCGGCCGCCTGGGCACGCCCGCGGCGTGACCCGGCCCCGGCGTGTGCGGATGTCGTGCGGCCCCTCGGCCCGACGGGGCCGCTGATCATATGATGTGCGCCGGATCGGGGCTGGTCAGAGGCCCGAACAGCGAGGGGGAACCATGTTCGGCATCATCAGACCGTGCAAGCACCGACTGTCCGAGCGGCTCCAGAGCTCCTGGATGGCGCACCTGTGCGGGCTCTGCCTCGCGCTGCGCGACGACCACGGGCAGCTCGCCCGGACGGCCACCAACTACGACGGTCTGATCATCTCCGTGCTGGTCGAGGCGCAGAGCGCCCGCGACGACGCCTCCTGGCGGCGCACCGCCGGACCGTGCCCGCTGCGCGGAATGCGGACCGCCTCCGTCGCCAAGGGCGAGGGCGCCCGGCTCGCTGCGGCCGTCTCGCTCGCGCTCGCCTCGGTCAAGATCCGCGACCACGTCGAGGACCGCGACGGCGTCTTCGCCCGCCGGCCGGTCGCGGCCGGGGCGCGCGCCGTCACCCGGCGCTGGGACCGGCAGAGCGCGGGCAGCGCCTCGGCGGTCGGCTTCGACACCGCCGTCCTGCTCGACGCCGCCGCCCGTCAGGGCGAGCTGGAGCGCGCGCTGCGCCCGGGCGGGTCCGTCCTGCTGGTCACCGAGCCCACCGAGAGCGCCACTTCGGCCGCCTTCGCGCACACCGCCGGTCTCGCCGGACGCCCCGGCAACGCCGCCCCGCTCGCCGAGGCCGGGCGGCTCTTCGGCCGGCTCGCCCACCTCCTCGACGCCGCCGAGGACCAGGCCGCCGACGCCGCGAGCGGGGCCTGGAACCCGCTCACCGCCACCGGCACCGACCGCGCCGAGGCCGAACGCCTGTGCCGCGACGCCGTCCACGGCATCCGGCTGGCGCTGCGCGAGGTCGAGCTGACGGACCGGGCGCTGGTGCACGTCCTGCTCGCGCACGAGACCGGGCGCGCCGTCGACCGGGTCTTCGGCCAGTCCCACCACACCGCTGCCTGCCGCACCCGGACGGCCTCCGGCGACTACCCCCAGGACGCGCCCCCGCACCGGCCGTCGGAGAAGGCACCGGCACCCCCGTGGGTCCCGCAGGGCCCCGGCTTCGGGCCGGCTGGGCCCAAGCCCCCGAGCCCGCGCAACGTGCTGGCCGGCTGCGCGGTGTGGGCGCTGATGGCCTGCACGTGCCAGCTGATGTGCTGCGAGCACAACGACCCGTTCAGCCGGGAGCGGCGCAAGGGCTTCTGCGATCGGCACGACTGCTACGACTGCGGGTGCATCGGGTGCGACGACTGCTGCCGGTGCGTCAGTTGCTGCGGCGACGGGTCCAGCGGGTCCGGCGGGTCCAGCGGGTGCGACGGGTGCGACGGATGCGACTGCTGTGATGGTTGCGACTGCTGCGACGGGTGCGACTGCGGCTGCAACTGATCAGCCGTCCCGCCGCGCCACCACCGCCTCCCGGTCCGACGCCAGCGAACTCTCCAGCCCCGCCAGCAACCGCCGGAACCGCTCGGCGTCCTGTTCGCTCATCCGCCCCTCGGGCGGCAGCCCCGTCCCCGGCCACTCGGCCGCGCTCTCGTCCATGCCCTGGACGCTAGGCGCAAACGATCAACGCTCGATAAACGCGAACAACCGGTGGGCGCCCATCCCTTGAGGAGGGCGCCCACCGGCGTTTCCGGAGCCGGTTCACCGAACCCACACCACCAAGCCCCTTGGCGTGTCCATGGGGTGATGGTTCAATACGGCCCAGATGAAGTTAGGAAAGTTTCCTAACGAGATCTGACGTTTTCCCGATTCCCCATGCTCCTCCCCACGGAGAGGACGACTCCCCCATGAGTCGTAGGATCTTCAGGACCATCATCGCCACGGCGGCCGTCGCCGCACTCCTGCCTCTAGCCGGCGCGAGCACGGCGGCCGGCACGACCGCCACCGCCGCCGCCCGCCCGGCGGACGCCGCCTTCCAGCACCCGGGCGTGCTCGTCGGCGCTCGGCAACTCGCCTTCGCCAAGGGCCAACTGGACGCCGGAGCCGAGCCGTGGAAGTCCGCCTTCGCGAGCCTCCAGGCCGACCGGTTCGCGTCCCTCGACTGGCAGGCCAAGCCCCGCGAGAACGTCGAGTGCGGCTCCAGCTCCCACCCCAACAACGGCTGCTCCGACGAGCGAAACGACTCGATGGCCGCCTACGCGGACGCGCTCCAGTGGGTCTTCACCAAGGACCAGCGCTACGCCGACAAGGCCATCCAGATCATGGACGCCTGGTCGGGCGCGATCCAGGAACACACCAACAGCAACGCCCCACTGCAGACCGGCTGGTCCGGCAACAACTGGTCGCGCGCCGCCGAGCTGATCCGCTACTCCGGCGCCGGCTGGCCGGCCGCCTCGGTCGACCGCTTCGCCACCATGCTGCGCACCGTCTACGTGCCGCTGCTCACCCCGGGCAGCCCGCGCAAGAACGGCAACTGGGAGCTCATCCAGACCGACGCGCTCATCGGCATCGCCGTCTTCCTCGACGACCATGACCTGTTCGACCAGGCCGTCACGATGTGGCGCAACCGCCTGCCCGCCTACGTCTACCTCTCCTCCGACGGCCCGCTGCCGGTGCCCCCGCCGAACGCCGGGATCGACGGCCAGGACGCCATCGTCAAGTACTGGCAGGGCCAGTCGACCTTCGTCGACGGCCTCGCGCAGGAGACCTGCCGCGACTTCGGCCACACTGGCTGGGGCCTGGAGGCCGCCGCCCAAACCGCCGAGACCGCCCGCCTCCAGGGCCTCGACCTGTGGAGCGAGGGCCGCGAACGCCTCGTCAAGGCACTGGAGTTCCACGCCGCGTACGACAACGGCGCGAGCGTGCCGGACTGGCTGTGCGACGGCTCGCTGAAGACCGGCCTCGGCCCGACCGCCCAGGTCGCCTTCAACGAGTACCACGGCCGCGAGGGCATCGCGATGCCGCAGACCGAGCAATTCGTCACCGCGAACAGCCCGTTCGGCGCGAACTACTTCATCGGCTGGGAGACGCTGACGCACACCGGCACGCCCTGACCGACACCCCCACCCCCGCAACCCCGGAGAACCCCCGCAACCACGGAGAACCCCCGCAGCACCGAACAATCACCGCAAACCCGGAGAACGGAGTACATCATGCGAGTTACCCGAATCGCCCGCCTCGCCGTGGTCACCGCCGCGGTGGCCCTGGCCGCCGGCCCGGCCTGCGCCGCCACCGCCGCACCCACGACCCCCGCCACCGGCGCGGTCTCCGCGACCGCCTCGGTCGAGGCGGCCGCCGCCCGCCCGCTGGACGCCGGCGGCATGACCGCCGACCAGCGCCGCCGGGCCGACCAGCTGATCAGCATCTTCGAGAACAGCACCACCGAGATCCAGTACGGCTACGCCGAGAACATCAACGACGGCCGCGGCGTCACCGCCGGGCGCGCCGGCTTCACCACCAACGACGGCGACGCGCTCAAGGTCGTCCGCGCGTACACCGCCGCCGTCCCGGACAACCCGCTGGCCCGCTTCATCCCCGAGCTGGAGCGCCTCGCCGCCGCCGGCAGCGGCGACACCAGCGGCCTGCCCGAGGACGACTACATCACGGCGTGGAAGCAGGCCGCCGAGGACGCCGCCTTCCGCCAGGTCCAGGACGACCAGGTCGACCAGCGCTACTTCTCCCCCGCCATGAACCAGGCCGACCAGCTCGGGCTCACCACCGCGCTCGCCCGCGCCGAGCTGTACGACGCCTCGATCCAGCACGGCAACGGCAGCGAGTACGACGCGCTTCCCGCGCTGATCGGCCGCACCAACGCCAAGGTGGGCACGCCGTCCAGCGCCGGTGAGAACGCCTGGCTCGACGCCTTCTTCGACGTCCGGATCGACGACCTCAACAACCCCGCCAACGGCTCGACCGCGGACGAGTGGCGCAAGTCCGTCGACCGCGTCGAGTGCCTGCGCCGCATCGCCGCAACGGGCAACTACACCCTCGACGGCCCGCTGAACGTCACCGCCTACGGCTCCAGCTACACGATCGGCTGACGCACCCGCAACAAATGGCCGCCCTCGCCTGAGCGCGCGACCAGGTCCCCGGCCGGTGGCGGCCGGGGACCTGGTCGTTCAGCCCGGTTGTCAGGCGTGGCCGCCCAGCCCGAAGGCGGTGACGAGCACCTTCAGCGCGTACGGGTTCTCGGCGCCGGCCAGGCCGGTCGGGTTGACCGAGTAGACGACCTTGCGGCTCAGGTCACGGCTGGCGAAGACGCCGCTGGTGTAACCGGGGCGCGAGCCGGTCTTGCCCCAGGCCACGAGGCCGCCCTGCTCCAGGCGTTCGAGGCCCATGCTCATGCACGCCTTGTTGCCCGGGCAGTGGCTGCTGCCCGCGGCGACCGGCACGTCCGGGACGGTGAACAGCTTCTCCTGCTGGGCCGGCGGCAGCAGGCTGCCGCGGAACAGGGCGGTCATGAAGCGGTCGAGGTCGGGGGCGCTGGAGATCATGCCGCCCTCCGCCCACGGCCAGGGGCTCTGCTCGGTGACGTCCACCCGGTGCGAGCCGCCGTCCGGGTCGGCGACGGTCAGGTACGGGTGGCTCGCGGGGTGGCGCAGGCGCGCGTCGTCGGCGTCCGGCAGCGAGGTGTCGTGCAGGCCGAGGGGGCGGATGACCCGCTCGCGCAGCTCGTGGGCGTAGCTGCGCCCGGTGACCTGCTCGACGAGCAGCCCGGCGACGAAGGTGTTCATTCCGTTGTACTGCTGCTCGGTGCCCGGGTCGAAGGCCATCTTCTGGCCGGCCATGGTGGCGACGACGTCCTCCGGGTCGGGCCCGTCGAGGCGGTGGTCGGCGAACCACGCGGTGGTGCCGTCGCCCCAGAACCCGTCGGAGCCGCCGGGCAGTCCGCTGGTGTGGTCGAGCAGCTGGCCGACCTTGACCGGCGGGAAGTCCTTGGGGAGGACGTCCGGGAGGTACTGCTGGACGGTGCCGTCCAGGTCGATCCGTCCTTCGGCGGCGAGCTGGAGGACGACGGTGGCGGTGAAGACCTTCGAGATCGAGCCGATCCGGAAGCGGCCGCCGGTGTCCACGTCATCCCCCGACGTGGCGTCCAGGCTGCCGGCCGATCCGGTGACGCGGACGAAGGCGGCCGACACGTCGGCCTCGGGGCGCGCGTCGAGCGCCTTGCGGACGGCGGCCGGGTTCAGCGGCGGCAGCGCGGACGCGGTCGCCGAGACGCCGGCCGGGGCGGCGGACGGCTCGGCCGCCGGCGCGGGGGTGCCCGCTGCCACCGTCAGGGTGGCCGCCAGTGCGCCGGCGGCGGCGAGGACGGCCCAACGAGTGCGGTTGGCGTAGGGGTTCACGTGTGGTGCAACTCCAGACTGATCGTCAGACGAGCCGACTGTCCTTCGGCTCGGCGACGAGTCTGCCGACTCCGCCCCGTCAGGATCAATAAGGGTCCTGGTCGGTTCGACCCTGATCTTCCGTCAGGGTCGAACCCGATAACCGGAGTCGGGTCACCCCGGCAACGGGCGGCGCGGCGTGATGAGGCCGCTCTCGTAGGCGAGCACCACGGCCTGGGCCCGGCTGGAGATGCCGAGCTTGGCCATGATGCGGTTGAGGTGCGTCTTCACCGTGCCGACGGTCACCACCAGGTGGCCGGCGATGTCGGAGTTGCTCAGACCCGCGCCGACCAGGCGGAGCACGTCGAGTTCGCGCGAGGTCAGCGGGGTCAGCTCCCGGGGCGGCTCGGCCGCCCGGTCGACGCGCTGGGCGAAGGCCTCGATCAGGCGGCAGGTGACGCTCGGCGCGAAGAGCATGTCGCCGCCGGCCACCACCTCGATCGCGGTGAGCAGCCGCTCGGGCGGGGTCTCCTTCAGCAGGAAGCCGCTGGCGCCGACCCGCAGCGCGCCGTAGACGTACTCGTCCAGGTCGAAGGTGGTGAGGACGAGGACGCGCGGGCGCGGCTCGACGGCCCGGGCGAGGATGCGCTCGGTGGCGGCGATGCCGTCGACGTCGGGCATCCGGATGTCCATCAGCACCACGTCGGGCCGCAGTTCGGCCGCGAGGGCCACCGCCTGCTCCCCGTCGGACGCCTGGCCGCACACGGCGAGACCGGGCGCCGCCTGGATGAGCGCGACCAGTCCGGCCCGGATCAGGACCTGGTCGTCCACCACGAGCACGGTGGTCAATGGGTGCCCGCCCTTCCCGCTACCCGCCGCCGGGTCCGCCCCCCGCGGACGCCGGGCCCGGACGCGGCAGGGTGAAGGCGACCTCGAATCCCCCGTCCGGCGTCGGACCCGCACGCAACATACCACCGTGCGCCTTGACACGTTCATGCATGCCGATCAGGCCGTGGCCGCCGCTGTCGGTGACCGCACCCGGCGTGCGGCCGGGGGCGGGACCGGCGTCGCGAACGGCGACGGCGAGGGCGTCGGGCTCGTAGGACACGCAGACCCGCACCCCGGTCGGGCCCGCGTGCTTGACGGTGTTGGTGAGGGCCTCCTGGACGACGCGGTAGGCGGAGAGGTCCGGGCCCGGCGCCAGCGCGTACGGCTCCCCCTCGATCGCGAGCTCCACCGACAGACCGGCGCCCTCCACCCGCCGCACCAGCGCGGGCAGCCGCGCGAGACCGGGCGCGGGTTCGTCCGGCCCCGCGCCGCCCGCCGCCTGCGACTCCTCGGGCGGCACGCGCAGGACGTGGAGCAGACCGCGCATCTCCTCCAGCGCGTCCCGGCTGCTCCCGGCGATGGTGTCCAGGGCCGCCCGCGCCGTCGGCGGGTCGCTCTCGAACACGTAGCCCGCGAGACCGGCCTGCACCGCGATGACGGAGATGTGATGGGCGATCACGTCGTGCAGCTCCCGGGCGATCCTGATCCGCTCCTCGGTCACCGCCTGCCGGGTCCGGGCGGCCTGCGCGTGCTGCAGCTGCAGGGAGAGTGCGGCGAGTTGGACGTTCCGCTCGCCGAGTACGCGCAGGCTCAGCCCGAACGCCCACGCCGTCCCGACCCCGAGCGCCACCTGGGCCAGCGCCACCTCGGGAGACAGCACCCTGGTGGCCATCGCACTGTGGAGCCAGACCGGCGCGGCGCAGCAGGCGCCCGCCACCGAGACCCGGGTCGGGCGCAGCGCGGCCAGCGTGAAGACCGCGAACAGCGGCGCCCAGATGTTGGCCGAAGGCTGGTACCCGCCCGCGGTGTAGCCGGCGAGTCCGGCGCACGAGAGCAGCAGGACGGCCACCGGGGCGCGGCGGCGTAAGGCCAGCGGCAGGTTGGCCAGGAGGCTCAGCAGGTGGGCGGCGAGGTCGAAGCGCGGCCACCCCGGCGGGTGGTACTGGTGCGCGAACGACAGCGAGGCGGCGGCCAGGAGCAGCGCCAGTACGGCGTCGATGACGAGCCGGTGGGCCTCCCCGAGCCGCACCGGCCTTCGCAGGAGCCCCCTGAGCAGAGCGGGCTGCGCGTCTGTCTGCACCCGGGCAGCCTAACGACTCGACCTGTGAGGGAACTTGACGATCCGGAGGCCGGCAGGCGAGGCGCGGACCGGAGGGCCCCCGTCCCGCCTCCGGTCCGCACCCGCCCATCGGCGGCCGCTGCGCGCCGCCGCCCCGGACCCGGGACCGGGACGTTCCCCGCCGGGTCGCGGAAGACGGTGTCGCCCCACGGGTCCACGGACCGGACGTCCCCCGTGAGGTTCCGGCTCCGCCGGACCCGGGCCCCGGGCACGAGCACGACGCTACGAGCCGCATGCCGGCCCCGGCGTCCGCCTGCGGGTGGAACCTCCGGCACAGCCCCTGCGGCAGCCGGGCCTGCGCGTCAACCAGCGCGGCAGGCCGTTCCGGTGGAGCGTACGAACGGCCCGCTCGGCGACTGTGTCCGGGGGCGCTGGTACGATCCCGCGCAGTCCGAGACGAAGATCGAAAAGGCGGGACACAGGTGCAGGACGGCAGAGACACCGGTGCGCACGGGGACGAGCACGCGGCCGACCAGGAGCCCGAGACCACGCAGGCCGCCCGGCGCCGCAAGCTCGCCCTCGGGGTGGCGGCCGGGATATGCGCCCTCGCAGCGGTGGGCGGCGGCGCGGCGCTCCTGACGGGATCGGGCTCCTCGGGGGCGGCGCCGGTCGGCGCGGAGGTCTCCCCGACGGCCGAGCCCTCCCCTACGGCGTCCGCGTCGCCGACGCCCGCCCCCTCTGCGCCCCCGTCCGCGACCGTGACGGCCGAGCCGGCGGCCGCCGAGACACCGGCCGCGCCCACCGCCGACGCCACCGAGGAGGCACCGGGCGCGCCGAACGCGCCGGAGCCGTCCGCGAAGAAGTCCGCCCCGGCCGCCCCGGCCGCCCCGCCCGCCGCCGCGAGTCCGACGACGGCCCCGCACCCCAAGGGCGGTGCCACCAAGCCCCCGGCGGCCGAGCCGCCCGCCGACCGCCCGGCGCCCGGCATGCCGCCGGGGTGGACGGTCGCCCCCCGTCCGGAGCCGGTCCTGCCGACGCCGCCCAAGTCCTGCCCGCCCGGCTACCTCCCGCCGAGCTGGGACGGCTGCCACAAGCTCCCGCCCCCGATCGTGATCCCCCCGGCCACCATCCCGCCCGGGGCGCCGTTCACCCCGTCGACCTCCTGAGCGCGGATCCGGGCCGTCCAGGTCAAGGAATCGTCAACTCCTCCCCAAGAAGCGATGGTTGGCCGTCAACCGGGATCACCCTGACGGACGTCTCTGGTTTACTGTCCGGTAATCTGCGGCCGGGAACCGCGTTCACCTGTTCCCTTTAGCGTCTTGCCGCCGCCGGAGAGCGACTGCTCGCCCCGTGCGACCCCACTCATTGACGACATGTTCGAGGATCACAGCATGCACGCAGTCCCCACCCGCAACCGGTGGCTCCGGTACGGTGCCGGCCTCGTCGGGGCGATGTCCCTGACCGCCCTCGGCGGCACGCCGGCCGCGTTCGCGGCGGACGACCCGCAGACCGCCACCCCGATCAAGCACGTCGTGGTGATATTCCAGGAGAACGTCTCCTTCGACCACTACTTCGGCACCTACCCGAACGCGGCCAACACCGCCGACGACAAGGTGAAGTTCACCGCCAAGCCCGACACCCCGAAGGTGGACGGCCTCGGCGACGACCTGCTGAAGCACAACCCGAACCAGTTCCAGCCCAAGCGGCTCGGCCCGGCCCAGGCCGTCACGTGCGACCAGGACCACACCTACAAGGACGAGCAGCTCGCCTTCGACGGCGGCAAGATGGACAAGTTCGTCGAGCACACGGACGTCGAGAGCTGCAAGGCGCCGATGTTCACCCAGCAGGGCCTGGTGATGGACTACTACGACGGCAACACCGTCACCGGTCTGTGGAACTACGCCCAGCGCTTCTCGATGAGCGACAACTTCTTCGGCACCAACTACGGCCCGTCCACCCCCGGCGCGCTCAACCTGATATCGGGCCAGACCCACGGCGGCTACGCGGTCGACCCCAAGACCGGCCAGAAGACCACCGACGCGTACGCGGTCGCCTCCCCGGACGCGGGCGGCGTCGGCACCGTCATCAACGACCCCGACCCGGGCTACGACGACTGCTCCAGCACCGCGCACAACCAGCTGGTGATGACCGGCAAGAACGTCGGCGACCTGCTCAACGACAAGGGCGTCACCTGGGGCTGGTTCCAGGGCGGCTTCAAGCCGACCGCCAGCAAGGACGGCAAGGCCGTCTGCGGCACGTCCCACAACAACGTCGCCGGCGGCTCGTCCGTCGACTACAGCCCGCACCACGAGCCGTTCCAGTACTACAAGTCCACCGCGAACCCGGGCCACCTCGCCCCGAAGACCGTGGACGAGATCGGCCACAACGGCCAGGCCAACCACCAGTACGACCTGTCCGACTTCGACGCCGCCCTCCAGCACGGCAACCTGCCGGCCGTCTCCTACGTGAAGGCCGCCAGCTACCAGGACGGCCACGCCGGCTACTCCGACCCGCTGGACGAGCAGCACTTCGTCGTCGACACCGTGAACAAGCTGCAGAAGTCCAAGGACTGGGCCTCCACCGCCGTCGTCATCGCCTACGACGACTCGGACGGCTGGTACGACCACAAGTTCGCCGAGCCCGTGAACGGCTCGCACGACGCGGCCAACGACGGCCTGAACGGCGCCGGCCAGTGCGGCAAGGAGGCCGCCGGCGGCTACGCCGACCGCTGCGGCTACGGCCCGCGCCTGCCGCTGATGGTGCTGTCCCCGTACTCGAAGTCCAACTTCGTGGACCACACGCAGACCGACCAGACCTCCGTCCTGCGCTTCGTCGAGGACAACTGGAAGACCGGCCGCATCGGCGACGCCTCCTTCGACGAGCGCGCCGCCTCGATCGAGGGCATGTTCGACTTCAAGAACGCCCAGTCGTCCACCCTGATCCTCGACCCGACCACCGGGCAGGCGGCCAGCGGCACCACGCCGACCGGTCAGCCCACCGGTCAGCCCACCGACGGCTCCTCCACCGCCGCCGGCTCGCCGTCCGCCGGCGCGGGCAGCACCACCGTGACCACGGCCGCCGGAGCCTCGGCGAGCGGCCCGGCCCTGGCCGCGACCGGCGCCGACTCCAACACCGGGCCGATCGCAGCCGCGGCCGCGGCGCTCGTGGCGCTCGGCGCGGGTGCGGTGGTCGTCGCCCGCCGCAAGCGCGGTCGCCGCGCCTGACCCTCGCGCAGTCCTGACACCGCCGGGCCCTCCCTGGGCCCGGCGGTGTCGTGCGTTCGGGCCCCGGCCGTTCGGGCGTCGCCGGTCAGGCCTCGCGCGTTCCGGCCCCCGCCTGTCGAACGCCGGCCGCCCGCAGCAGCACGCGGGCGGCCTCCTTGGCCTCGGCGGCCGGCGTGGCGTCGCCGCGGACGGCGGCGGCGGTGATGGCGCCCTCGGCGAGGAGGGCCAGGTGGGCGCCGGTGGCGGGCGGGGCGCCGGCGGCAGCCGCGAGGCGGGCGAGGTAGCCGGCGAACTCGTCCTTGTGGTGGCGCGCGGCGGCGGCCACCGCCGGTGCGGCGGCGCCGAGTTCACCGGAGGCGTTGACGAACGCGCAGCCGCGGAAGCCCGGCTGGGCGAACCAGTCGGCCAACCAGTCGAAGACGGCGAGGAGTTGCCCGGCGGGACCGGTGGCGGCCCCGGCGACGTGGGCGGCGAGCTCGCCGCGCCAGCGCTCGTCGCGGCGCAGCAGGTAGGCCTCGACCAGGTCCCCCTTGGACGGGAAGTACTGGTAGAGGCGGCGCAGGGTGACGCCGGAGGCGGTCCGCACGGCGTCCATGCCGACGGCCTGGATGCCCTGGCCGTAGAACAGCTCCTCGGCCGCGTCGAGGATGCCGGTGCGCGTGACGTCGTGGTCCATCTGCCGTGCCCTTTGCGTGAGAACGTTGGTTCTCCTAGGGTAGCCGAGGAAGTGAGAACGATGGTTCTCGCCGCATCCGAGGAGATTGCGCATGTCCGCACAGCGCCCGCCCCTGCCCCCGTTCACCACGCAGACCGCCCACGAGAAGGTCCGCGCCGCCGAGGACGGCTGGAACACCCGCGACCCGCACCGCGTCGCCCTCGCCTACACACCCGACAGCCGCTGGCGCAACCGCGCCGAGTTCGTCACCGGCCGCGAGGAGATCGCCGCCTTCCTCACTCGCAAGTGGCAGCGCGAACACGAGTACCGCCTGATCAAGGAGCTGTGGGCGCACGACGGCCACCGCATCGCGGTCCGCTTCGCCTACGAGTGGCGCGACGACTCCGGGCAGTGGTACCGCTCGTACGGCAACGAGAACTGGGAGTTCGACGGGGACGGCCTGATGGCCCGTCGGCACGCCTCCATCAACGACCTGCCGATCACCGAGGGCGAGCGCCTGTTCCACTGGCCGCTCGGCCGCCGCCCCGACGATCACCCCGGCCTGACCGACCTCGGGCTCTGAGGCCCGGGTAGGAGGCCGCCTACGGGCCAGGGGCCGGTGCGGGCCGCAGGGCCCGCACCGGCCGGGGGTCAGGCCCGGGCGTCGGTGTCGCGGCCGCGGCGGCCGAGCTGGAGGCCGGCGGCCACGCCCAGGGCGCCGAGGACGATGCCCGCGATGCCGAGCGTGCGGGCGGACCAGGGCGGACGGGACCGGGTGGTCGGTCGGGAAGTCGATCTCCACCTTGACCGTGCTGTTCTTGTCGTCCTCGTTGGGCACGCGGAACGCGAAGGTCTGGTCGGTCGCGTTCTTCGGCACACTGGACGGCTGCACGGTGACGAGAGGGCCGCCTCGCCGCGCCGTAGCCACCACCCGTCGGCGACGGTCGCGGCGAGGTGGGCCGCGAAAGCGGCAGGCCCGGCGGGCGGCGCGGCGGGCGGCGCAGCGAGGGCGGAGCGAGGCGGGAAAGCGGCAGGCCCGGCGGGCGGCGCGGCCCGGGCGGATGCGGCGGATGGCGTTGGCGTGCACCGTGGATACGTACAGCCCGCCCGCGCGGCGACGGTCCGTGTACCCGCGGATTGCTTCGGTCACCGGGTGTGCTGTCGACGACCGAAGGAGGCGCCATGCCCAGCAGGAGGATCCCCCGGAGAGGTCTCGCCCTGACCGCCGTCGCCCTCGCCGCCCTGCCGGCCGCCGCGTTCACCTCGCCCGGGCCGGCGGCGGCCTCCGCTTCCCCGCCGGCTGCGGCGGCCGACGCCGCGCCGTCCGGTTTCGTGGACCTGTCCAGCAGCCCGCTGCCGACCGACCGCGCGGCGCACCTGATCACCATCACCTACCGCAACCCCTCCTCGGCGGACCAGACCGTCGCCCCGCAGGTCCTCGTCGAGTCGCCCGACGCGGGCCCCTTCCTCGATCCGTCCGACGTCAGGCTCGAACAGCTCGGCTCCGACGGGCAGTGGCACGCCGTTCCGCTCGCCAGCCAGACCGGCACCCTGTACACGCAACTCCCCTCGGCGAAGACCGTCCTCCACGGCGACCACACGCTCACCAAGCACTACCGGCTCACGGTCACCGATCCGGTCCAGGGCACGATCGAGCCGCGCGTGGCGCTGTACTCGTAATCCGCGGCCCGATCAGTCCGGGCGGCCGCCGGTGTGCTCCGCGAGGAAGGCCCCCGCGTGGGCCGCGGCCTCCTCCGCGCTCGCGTGGTGCGCCCCGCCGTCCGCAGCGCCGCAGGCCCCGTCCGCGCCGGTGGCCGTCCAGTGCCAGCCGCCGTCCGACGTCTGGACCAACCGCGCCGTCCCGCCGAAGAGTTCGAGGGTGCTCGCCGGTTGCGCGGGGCGCTGGACGGCGTCGGGCCACTTCTTGCGCGCGCCCTGCCGGGTGATGCCCCACACGGCGCCGAGTTGCTCGTAACTCGCCCCGTACGAGCCGGCGGTGCCCGCCGCCGTCGCCGTCAGCTGTTTGACCGCTCCGTCCACCACCTTCCACGCGGCGAGGACGGACAGGGCCACCTCGACCGGATCCGCGTCCCACATGCGGTTCCGTGCGAGCCCGGTCCGCCGCGAGCGGATGGCCGCGGCCAGGGGGTCCAGGGCGTCGCACAGCGCCTGGTCGAGTGCCGCCTGTTCTTCTCGGGTGATCTCGGGCATCATCATGCGACAACCATAGTTCACGATTGCGCTTCTGGTAACTAAAGTTACCGACGCGAGGGGGAGGTCCGTTTCATGGGTGTCGCATTCGACCCGGAACTGCACGCCGCGCTGGCGGCCGTCGGCGCGCCGGGGCCGCTCACGCCGGAGGGGCTCGCGCCCTGGCAGGCGCGGGACGCGGCGGCCCGACCCCGGCCGACGGTCGAGCAGCTGCGCGACGGCGGCCGGTTCGAGGTGGCGGAGCTGCGGGCGCCGGTCGCGTGGGACGGGAGCGAGGTCCGGCTGGTGACCGCGCGGCCCGCCGGGCTCGCCGGGCCGCTGCCGGTGCTGTACTACCTGCACGGCGGCGGAATGGTCTCCGGCAACGCGTGGTCCGTCCTCCCCCGCCTGCTGCGCGAGTCGGCCGCGCCGCTCGGACTCGCCGTCGTCTCCGCCGAGTACCGGCTGGCACCGGGGGCGCAGTACCCCGCGGCCGTCGAGGACTGCTACGCCGGGCTCGCCCGGGCAGCCGAACTCGCCGACGACCTGGGCCTCGACGCGAAGCGCATCGTCCTCGGCGGCAAGAGCGCGGGCGGCGGGCTCGCCGCGGCGCTCGCCCTACTGACGCGCGACCGCGGCGGGCCGAAACCGATCGGTCAGCTGCTCCTGAGCCCGATGCTCGACGACCGCGGCACCACCTTCTCCAGCCACCAGATGGCCGGCCGCGACACCTGGGACCGCACCTCCAACGCCACCGCCTGGCAGGCTGTCCTCGGAGACCGGTACGGCGTCGCCGATTTGCCGCCCTACGCCGCCCCCGCCCGTGCGACGGACCTGTCCGGGCTGCCCCCGGCCTACGTCGAGGTCGGGTCGGCCGAGACCTTCCGGGACGAGGCCGTGGCCTACGCGGACGCGATCTGGCGGGCCGGCGGCGCCGCCGAACTCCACGTGTGGCCCGGCGCGTTCCACGGCTTCGACACCCTCGCGCCGCAGGCGGCCCTCAGCCGGGACGCCCGCGACGCCCGCACCCGCTGGCTCCGGCGGATCCTCGGGCGGTGACCACCGGCCTGGTGCAGGTCGCCGGAGAACCCCACCAGTTCGGCGCGGGCTTGCGGGCGATGGTCATCACGCTCTCCGCTCCCGGTCCGGACACCCGGACGGACGTGACGGGCCGCCACAACGGTTCCACCGCGTCCGATCCGGACGACGGCACGGAGTTCCCCGCCGACGGGGCTGTTCCACGGCTGTGACACGTCATCGACCTGGCGCGGACCTGCGACTGGGAGGCTCCTTCCTGAAACGAGCAAGCGCATGAGGGGGACCTGGAAGATGTCCGTTCGCACCGCAATCCGCAACCGATTCGGCACCGTCGCCGCGATAGCCCTGATGACCACCGTCGGCACCGTGCTGGTCTCCGCCTGCGGCCCCAACGACAGCGGCAACGGCCCCGAGCCGACCACCGCTGCCCCGGGCACGGCCGCGCCGGGCAAGAGCGGCGGCACGGGCGGCGCGGGTGGCACGGGCGCCACCGGCGGTACGGGCGGCGGCAAGGAGACCAACGGCACCACCGCGGCCAACCACCTCACCATCAGCACCGGCAGCCAGACCGTCGTGATGAACGGCACCACCGTCGACTTCGGGACGGTCGTGCGCGACCTCGCGTGGTCGCCCGACGGCAAGCGGGCCGCGTTCATCAACGCCAACGGCGACCTCGTCACCGCCAACCCGGACGGCAGCGGCAAGGTGACCGTCGCCAAGAACCCGGGCGGGGAGACGTGGTCCCACCCGAGCTGGCAGCACGCCGAGCCGAGCGCGAGCGTCACGGACAGCCCCGGGTTCCTGGAGCACTTCAACAACATCGTGTTCTCCTCCGCCAAGGGCGGCGTCCTGACCATGGAGACGGTCCCCGTCAAGGGCGCCACCGCGCCCCAGGTGCTCACGCCGGCCATCTCCGACGGCGGCGGCCCGGGCGTCCCGCAGCCGCCCAAGACCGGCAACACCTGGTCGAACGCCGGCGGCAAGCGCGGCGAGGTCGCGTACGCCAACACGCCCGCGGGCGAGGTCTACATCTACGACGACTACATCCGGCCCAACACCCGCGACATGGGCAAGGGTTCACAGCCGGCGCTCTCCCCGGACGGCGAGCAGGTCGTCTTCGTCCGCTCCGTGAACGGGCACGACCACCTGTTCTCGAAGGACGCGCAGAACCAGGGCAAGGAGAAGGACCTCACCCCCTCGGCGACCACCGACTACACCGAGCCCGCGTGGTCCCCGGAGGGGAAGACCATCGCCGTCCGCACGCCGGACGGGATCAGCACCCTGCCCGCCGACGGCTCCGCCGCCCCGACGCCCGTCTCCACGTTCAAGGGCCTGCCCGCCTTCCGGCCGTGACCTCGCGTCAGCTGCGCGCCAACTCGGCGCGCAGCTCGGCGAGGTGCTCGTCCGCGTTCTCGTGCGGGAGGTACTCGACCACGTCGAGGAAGCGGAACAGCACCCGGGTCTCGGTGACGGCGTACTCGTAGTCCCCGTACCCGACCACCGCACCCGTACCACCACGCACGGCGCCCCGGACGACAGCGGCAGTCAGCCCGTCCGGGGCGCCGTCGGCCGTGTTGCGCCGACGGGCGTTGGGCCGGGCCAGGTACGGGCAGACCATCGAGGCGTACAGCATGCAGGCCCGGTGCCCCGGCCCCTCCATCGTCGGCGCGAGGTTGCGGTACGGCTGCCCGGCCGCCAGCGCCTCGGCGATCGCCGCACTCTCCGCCGCGCCGACCACCCGCCACACCGGGCCCTGCGGCATCAGCGCGTCGCACACCGAACAGCGCCGCTCCAGCGCACAGTTCGCGCTGCGCCCGTAGTCGGTCAGCGCGAACTGCGGCTCGTCCCCCTCCCACGGAGTGATCGCCGGCACGGGATACCCGCGCACGTCACGGGGCCGGCCCTCAACGGCCGGCGGCATCGGAACGGAATCGAAGCGCACGGGCCATGCTTACCACGGACGGCTCGTCCCGCGGTCACCCGGGCTACTCCTCCCCACCGATCAGCAGGCGTGACGCGCTCTCCGTGGCGCCCTCGCCGCCGCCCCTCAGGAGGACCTCGCCCAGCAGCGTGACGTGGTGCACCACCGCGCCGCCACCCTGGCCGTGGGCGCGGCCGCCGCCATCGCCCTGACCACCGGTGCCGCCAACGCCGCGAGCAGCCTCTCGCTCAACAGCTCCGGCCCGGCCGTCGCCTGCCTCCAGCGCGGTCTCGACGACATCAACAGCGCCGGCCTGAAGGTGGACTCCCAGTTCGGTCCGCTCACCCAGCAGGCCGTCGAGAACTACCAGAGCGGGCACGGCCTGCAGCCGGACGGCATCGTCGGCCCGCTCACCGGCGGCTCCATCAAGAACCTCATCAGCCAGACCTACTACGGCCTGCACCGCGCCGGCGACCCCACCGGGGACTCGGTGGCTGGCTGGCGGACTGCAGCGGCCAGCTGCCGGGCTGATCCCCGCACAGCGGAACGGGTCCGGCACCAGGTGGTGCCGGACCCCCTCCATCGACCACGACTCCGGCGTGTCAGTTCCAGATGCCGGAGATGTCACTGGCGTTGGCCGCGTTGCCCGCGTGGGTGCTCAGGCCGGCCAGGTCCTCCAGGGTGTGCAGGACGTCGTAGTGGTTGTAGGTGGTGGCGGCGCTGCTGCCGGGGGCGACGTGGGCGCCGTACAGGACGGTGGGGATGCGGTTGCCGGCGAGGCGGTTGTCCTCGTCGAAGGTGACGAGGAGCAGGCTGTTGTGGCTCGCGGCCCAGGTGGCGTAGGCGCCGAGGTTGGTCCTGAGCCAGGTGTCGCCGGTCTTGACCGAGCAGTCGTGCATGTCGTTGCACAGGTTCGGCACGACGAAGGAGACCTTCGGCAGGGTGGTGTAGTCGGTCGGGAACTGGGCGAAGGTGCGGGCCGAGTTGAGGTCGACGTTGCCGAAACCGAACCACGGGTCGTGCTTCTGCGCGTAGTTGCCGCTGCTGCACACCGTGCTGCCCTGGGCGGGCAGGGACTCGTTGTAGCTGGCCCAGGTCTTCCCGGCGGAGGTGAGCTCGGAGGCCAGGTTCGGGGCCTGCAGCCCGCCGACCGTCACACAGCTGTCGTCGGTGATGCCCTGGGTCGAGCCGGAGAACAGCGCGTAGTAGTTCGGCTGGCTCGGGTGCGTGATCGCGTACGACCGGGTGAGCGTCGCGCCGCCCTTGGCCAGGGAGTTGATGTACGGGGCGCTGGTGCTGCCGATGACCTGGCTGTAGGCGTGGTTCTCCAGCACGACCACGATGACGTGGTCGGGGGCGGGCAGGGCGGCGGCCTGCGCGGTGGGGGCGGTGGCGGCCCACAGGCCGGCGGAGGCGGCGACGAGGGCGGCCGCCGAGGCGACGGCGGTCGCGGTGCGGCGGGAGCGCGGACGGGGCTTGGCGGGCGTCGGCATGACGGGTCCTCACGGGAGCGGGAACGGGAAGGGTCCGGCGGGAGGCCGCCCGGCGGCAGTGCGCCGGGCGGCCCTCCTGGGCGTGTTCTGCGTGCTCCTGGTGCGTGACGTGCGCGATGGGGCTCGACTAGTACGGCTGGCCGTTGGCGAAGTCGGTGCCGAAGGTCGACTCCAGGGTGTCGAGCACACCGGCGTCGGTGGTGATCAGGCCGAGCTCGCGGTTGTTGTTCAGCGAGTTGTCGGAGAAGTTCTCCGAGCCGGCGAAGACCTTGGCCGTCGACGTGCCGTAGTCGGCGACGATCGCCTTGGCGTGGATGTACAGGCCCGTGGTGGACGAGTACGTGACGATCTTGCCGCCGGCCGCCGTCACCTCGTCGAAGTAGCTGCCGTAGGTGTCGGGGCTCATGCCGACGACGCGCACGGTGACGCCGCGGCTCGCGGCGGCGGCGACGGCGTCCACCAGGGCCTGGTCGCCGAACTCCAGCTCCTGGACGTCGAGGGAGGTCTGCGCGCCGTTGATCAGCGCGAGCAGGCGGTCCTGCGAGTCGGTGGGCGACCAGACCAGGTTGTCACCGTCCGAGGGGGCGATCGAGGTCTTCGCGTAGTCGGCGTTGAAGACCTGCTCGACCGCGGCGACGTCGTTCGCGTCGGAGTCGAAGACGCCGTAGTCGCGGCTGGACGAGTAGTAGGTGGAGTCCAGGTTGCCCGTCAGGATCAGGGACTTCGCGCCGTCCACGGTGACGGTCTTCTGGTGGGTGTAGACGTACGCCGACGAGGAGTACGTCACGCCGACGCCCGCGGACCTGAGCGCCGAGTAGGCGGCGCCGTTGACCGAGGTGTGCTTGGCGTCCAGGATCACCCGCACCTTGACGCCCGCCTGCTTGCGGCCGATCAGGGCGTTCACCGCGGCGGTGTCGCGCAGCTCGTACATCGTCACGTCGACCGACTTCGTCGCGGAGTTGATGAAGTCGTGGACGAGGCTGTGGCTCTGGTCCGGGAACACCACCGCCGAGTAGGTGCCGGTGAGGGTGTCGGCCTGGGCGGTGCCGGCTATCGACGCGACGCCACCTGCGGCGGACAGCAGGACGGCGCAGGCGCGGCGGGCGATTCGGGACAGGGGCATGCGGAACTCCACGTTCGACGGTGGGGGCTGTGGGGGCGCACAGGAGCACTTGAGGTGTGCCGAACAAGTATGCGGCCCATCGGTTTACGCGGGTAGAACCCAACAGGTAAAGCCTTGACCCCCGTTCGGGAAACGGAGCATGGAGTCGATCGGGTTCACCGGCCGGTCGCGTCGCGGCTCACGTTGCGGTGACGGCCCCGGCCCGTGATAGTGGATCTTCGAACGGGCGCGGTCCGACGCCGCGTCAGCAGACCGGAGAACAGAGGAACATGGCGAAGATCAGCCTCCTGCGCCCCCTGGCGGTGGCCGCCGCCGGCGTGGTCCTGATGGCGGCCGGCGCCGCGCACGCGGCCGCCGACGGCCAGGGCACCCCGAGCGCGCCCGCACCCGACACCGCCGCGGTGCTCGCCGCGCTGCAGACCACGATGAAGGCGGGCGCGCCCGGCGCCTTCGCCGTCGTCCGCGACCACGACGACCCGTCGCTCGACCGGACGCTGACCGTCGGCAAGGCCGACCTGGACGGCACCCCGATGAAGGCCGACCGGCGCTTCCGGGTGGGCAGCAACAGCAAGATGTTCGCGTCCGTCCTCGTCCTGCAGCTCGCCGAACAGGGCCTCATCGACCTCGACAAGCCGCTGCGCGACTACCTCCCGGCCGGTACCCTGCCCGACGGCTGGACGATGACGGGCCGCCAGGTCATGGAACACCGCGCCGGCATCTACGACCACACCAACGACCTCCTCGAACAGCCCGGCGAGGAGACCACCGCCGCGTTCGAGGCACGCATCCGCAACAACGTCTACGACCCGCGCGACCTCGTCGCGATGTCCGTCAAGCACGGCATCCAGTACACGCCGGGTACCCAGTACTCGTACTCCAACACCGACTTCGTGCTCATGGGCCTCGCGGTCGAGCACCTCACCGGCCGCCCCTACGCCGACGTGCTCCAGGACCGCGTCCTCGACCCGCTCGGGCTGCACGACACCTCCTTCGTCGTCCCCGACGAGAAGATCCGCGGCGCCCACGTCACCGGCTACCTCACCAACGACGACCGCACCAAGCCGCTGCTCGACTCCACCGAGCAGACCGCCTCCTGGCTCTGGGCCGCGGGCGGGGTCATCTCCTCCGCCGAGGACCTCGACACCTTCCTCACCGCCCTCATGGCCGGCAGCTCCGGCGGGCTCGTCTCCGACGACTCGCTCAAGCTG
Source organism: Kitasatospora sp. NPDC001660 (assembly GCF_053596725.1). Classification (NCBI taxonomy): domain Bacteria; kingdom Bacillati; phylum Actinomycetota; class Actinomycetes; order Kitasatosporales; family Streptomycetaceae; genus Kitasatospora; species Kitasatospora sp. NPDC001660. The sequence goes on from NZ_JBSFGU010000008.1 coordinate 140,752, forward strand.
ATGGAGGCCGCGATCCCGACCCCCAGCGCCCACGTCTCCTACGGCCTCGGGCTGCGCCGGATCTCGCTCAGCTGCGGTGACGTGTACGGGCACGGCGGGATCGTCCAGGGCTTCCAGACCCAGTCGTTCACCACGCCGGACGGGCACCGCACGGTCGTCGTGTTCGCCAACGCCTCCAACAACGGCGCGGTGACGCAGGGTCTGATGGGCGCGCTGGAACCGGCGTTCTGCGGGAAGAAGCCGACCCCCGCCGCGCCGCGGTCGAACGTGCGCTCGGCGGTGCCGAACGGCACGGCCCCCGCTGCGCCCGACACCACGATCCCGGCGGTCGAGGACAGCCGGATCTGACCCCGCTCAGCCGTTGACGGATGCCGCGCCCGTCCGGCGGCGACCCGGGCGGCTGTCCGTGCTGAGGTCCGTGAGCGCCTCGGTGAGGAGCTCACGGGCCTCGTCGGCGCGGCCCTGCTCGATCAGGGCCGTGCCGAGCTCGGTCAGCGTCCTCGTCATGCTGTCCGGGCGGCCGATGGCCTCGTAGTGCGTGAGCGCCTGCCGGAAGGCCTTCTCGGCGGCCGGCCACTGCTTCAGGGCCGCCCGGTCGAGGCCGAGTTCGTGCGCCGTCATCGCCGCCAGGAAGTGCATCAGCGGTGTCTCCCAGCGTTCCACCAGTTCCAGCGCACCCGCCAGCGCCAGCCGGCGGGACTCCACCGCCCCCTCGGCCCGGCCCACGTCGCGCAGGCAGTTGGCGGCGCCGCGCAGTGTCACCAGCCGCCCGATCCGGGCGGCCCGGTTGTCCACGGCCGCGAAGGCATCGGCCGCCCGGTGGTAGGAGTCGGTGGCCTCCTGGTGCCGGTGCAGCCTGCGCAGGCCGCTGCCGAGATACGTCAGCGCCCAGCCCTCCTGCTCGCGGTCGCCGATCTCGCGGGCCGACTCCAGCCCCTCACCGGCCAGTTCGATGCCACGCTGGTAGCGGTGCAGACAGGTGACGTACGTCCAGGCCAGGTAGTTCAGGTGGACGGTCTCGGCGCGCCGGTCGCCGAGGGCCCGCGCGGAATCGACGGACAGCTGGAAGACCTCCCCCCAGATGTCCCAGCTCAGCAGGCGGTCCGAGAACCAGTGCATCGCCTCGGCGGTGTCCACCACCTCCTGGTGCCGGCCCGCCCCCGCCGCCCGGTACATCGCCGCCAGCCACTCCGGGTGCTCCTCCTCCAGCCAGCGCGCCGCGTCCGCGATCGTCAGGGGCGCCGTCGCCGGATCGGGGTCGCCGGGCGCCTCGTCGCCACTGGTGTCCGGAGCGAACCGCAGGCCCGCCGCCGAGGCGCGCGCCAGCAGGCGCCCGGCCGCGCCCAGTTCGGCGGCGCGCACCTCCTCGGCGCTCTCGTCGGCTGCCAGTCGCTCCCCCGCGTACAGCCGGACCAGGTCGTGCAGGCGGTAACGCTCCGGGGTGGTGAGCTGGACCAGCCCGGCGTCCGTCAACTCCTCCAGGCAGCGCTCGGTGCGCACCGCGGACAGCCCCGCATAGGTCGCGGCGACGGCGGCCGTGAAGTCCGGCCCGGCGGTCAACGCACAGCGACGCAGCACCAGTTGGGACTCGACCGGCAGCCGGCGGTAGGACAGGGCGAAGGCCGGGCGGACGGCGAGGTCACCCGTCTCCAGCAGGTCCAGCCGGTTCTCCTCGGCGGCGAGCTGCCGCACCAGCCGGCTCACCGGCAGCTGCTCGCGCGCCACCAGGCGCTGCCCAGCGATCCGCAGCGCGAGCGGCAGGTAGCCGCACAGGCGGGCGAGTTCGGCCACCGCGTCCGGCTCGGCGGCAATCCGCTCCCGGCCGGCGATCCGGGCGAGCAGCGTCGCCGCCTCGGCGGGTGCGAGGGCGTCCAGGCGCAGGCGGTGCACCGACTCCAGGCCGGGCAGGGTGTTGCGGCTGGTGACGATCGTCACGGCCGGACCCGAGCCGGGCAGCAACGGGCGGACCTGCGCCTCGTCGGCGGCGTTGTCCAGGACGAGGACGAGCCGGCGCTCGCGCACCAGCGCCCGGAACAGCCCGGCCCGCTCCTCCGTCCCGGCGGGGACGGCGCCGTCGTCGACGCCCAGGGCGCGCAGGACCTGGCCGAGCGCGTCGCGGGCGGCCAGCGGGGTGGGGGCCATGCCGGCCAGGTCGAGCGAGAGCTGGCCGTCCGGGAACCGGTCGGCCAGGCAGTGGGCGGCGTGCAGGGCGAAGGCGGTCTTGCCCAGGCCGGGCTGGCCGCTGACCAGGACCACCCGGGGGTGGGTCGGGTCGTCCTCCCGGACCAGCTCGTCCAGGCGGGCGAGGGCTTCCTCGCGGGCGGTGAAGTCGGCGATGTCCCGGGGGAGGGCGAGGGCGCCGGGGAGCACGGACGCGGCGGGGGCCGCGGGGGCAACGGACGCGGCGGGCGCGGGCGCGGGGGTCGCTGACGCCTGATCGGCCCCGGCCGCTTTCGCCGCCTTGGGGGCGGCCTGCGCGGGGACGGTCGCCCGGGTGCCGCGCGGGCGTCCGGACTGGGCGGCCCGCTCCAGGGCCAGTGCGTCCGCCGCGTCGAGGCTCAGCGTCGCGGCCAGCGCCTGCACGGTGCGGCGCTGCGGCCCGCGCGTCCGGCCGCGCTCCATGTCGCCGAGGGCCCGCAGGCTCACGCCGGAGCGTTCCGCCAGGTCCTCCTGCGTCAGACCCGCCCGCACCCGGTACCCGGCCAGCAGTCCGGAGAACTCCCCGCCCCCGGCGACCGCGTCGCTCATCGACCCCACCCCTGACCCTGCCGGTACTTCTGCCACTGTTTGTGCCTCAACCACTACACGCAGGCAGAAGTATGCACGGTTTCACGCGGGCTCGGTGCCACGGCACCGCTGGTCGGCACGTACACAAACGGACCGTGGCGGGCGGACGGGCCGCCGGGCCACCGGACGGACGAGCACGCGCCACCGGTGGCAGAACTGCCGGTAGTTCTGCCTGTTCACGCGCAGGCGGAACGGCGGAAGAGCAGAAGTGGGAGAGGCGGAACCGGAGCGGCCGACACGGGGCGGGCGTCCGGGCCGGGGCGGGCGTCGGTGCCCGGCCACGGCCGGGGCTCAGGCGGCGCCCGACAGGAGCGTCTCCGCGCGGCGGCGGGCGGCGGCCGCGTCGCCGGTGCGGCCCACGGTCTTCAGCAGGTCGGCGAGCAGCGCGTGGGAGCCCGCCTGGAGCGCGGTGTCGGAGAGCGTCCGGCCGAGGACGACGGCCAGGTCGGCACAGTCGAGGGCGGCGCCGACGCGGCCGAGGGCGTGCAGGGCGCGGGCCCGGCTGTGGGTCGCGCGGACGGCATCGGCGGTGTGCGCGGCGGCGAGCCGGACGGCCTCGTCGGCGTGGGCGAGCGCCCGGACCGGGGAGCCGGCGAGGACGAGGGCGTCGGCCAGGTCGATGAGGGCGTCGGCGAGGAGGTGCGCGGCGTCGGGGGTGCGGGCGGCCGCGACGACGTCGGTCAACAGCGGGACGGCCTGGTCGTGCCGTCCGGCCCGGACGAGCGCGCGGGCGACGCGGGCCCGGGAACGCAGGCGCAGGAGCGGGTCCCCCGCGACGGTCACGGCCCGGTCGAGGTGCTCGCCTGCGGTGCGGTGGGCACCGCGGTCGACGAGGAGGACGGCGAGGTCTGTGGAGAGCCGGGCCACGGCCTCCGGGTCGTCGGCCGAACGGGCCGCGCGCAGACCGGCCTCCGTCGTGGCGCGCCAGCGGGCGCGGTCGTGCTCGACGCGTTCGCGGCCCGGGTGTCCGTGGCCGGTGTGCTCGTGGGCGATGTGCTCGTAGAGCGCGGCCGCGCGGTGGGCGAGCTGCCAGGCGGCGGTGGTGCGGCCGTGTTGTTCGGCGCAGAGCACGGCGGCGCGGATGGCGCTCTCCTCGCGCCGGAACCAGGCCGCGCCCTCCCCGCCGTCGGCGGACCGGGCGGCGGTGGCGGCGAGGTAGTAATCGATCAGCCGGTCGAGTGCGGCGAGCCGTTCGTCGCACCCCAGGTCGGCGGCCTGCCGGGCGGCGTAGCGGCCGACGAGGCCGCGCCGGGCGTACCGGCCGGGGGTGCGCTCCTCCAGGAGGTGGACGGCATCGAGGCGGGCGAGGTGGGCACGGGCCGCGGCGGTCGGCAGGTCGCCGAGGGCGGCGGCGGTCGCGGTGCCGATCTCGCTGCCGGGGTGGAGCCCGAGGAGGGTGAAGAGCCGGGCGGTGGCGGGGTCGAGCGCGCGGTGGGTCCGGTCGAGGGTGGCGGCGACGCCGAGGGGGCCGCGGCCGGTGCCGGTGAGGGTCGCGAGGGCGGCCTGGTCGTCAGCCAGTTCGGCGGCGAGGTCGTCGAGGCTCCAGCCGGGGCGGGCGGCGAGCCGGGCGGTGGCGAGGCGCAGGGCGAGCGGCAGGCGGTCGCAGCGCTCGGCGAGTTCGGCGGCGGCTCCGGGTTCGGCGGCGAGCCGGGCGGGGTCGAGGGTGCGGGCGAGCAGGGCGGCCGCGTCGTCGGGGGTGAGCGCGTCGACCGGCAGGGGGACGGCGCCCTCGCGGACGAGCAGGTCGCGCAGCCGGTGGCGGCTGGTGACGACGGTGACGGGCGCGGGCTCGGACGGCCCGGCGGGTGGGGCCGGCAGGAGGGGCGCCACCTGCTCCGTGGAGCGGGCGTCGTCGAGGACCACCAGCACCCGGCGGCCCGTCAGCAGTGCCCGGTAGCGCTGAACGCGCTCGTCGAGCGTGGCGGGGACGGCCGGCTCACCGAGGGCGGCGAGGAACTCGCCGAGCACGTCGGCGGGGTCGCGGGGCCCGGACTCGTCGAAGCCGCGCAGGTCGGCGTGGAGCAGTCCGTCGGGGAACTGCTCGGCGGCCTGGTGGGCCCAGTGCTGGACGAGGGCCGTCTTGCCGACCCCGGCGGGGCCGGTGACCAGGACGGGCCGCCCGGTGCGGGCGGGCGCGAGGGCCCCGTCCAGGCGGCGCAGGTCGGCCGCGCGGCCGACGAACCGGCGGTCGGCGGATGGGAGTTGGGAGGGTATGGCCTTCGGGCGGGGCGGGGACACGGTGGTGGCGGGACGAGTGCGACGCTCGCCGTCCTGCCGGGCGAGGCGCTCGCCGGCGCGGCGCAGTTCGGGGCCCGGTGGGCCGTCGAGGCCGACGGCCACCCGCTCGTACCAGGCCGCGGCCTCGTCGCGCCGACCGGCCTGGTCGAGGCAGGTGACGAGCCGGGCGGCCACGCCCTGCCGGGTGGGGTGCGCCGTCACGGCCTCGGTGAGCTCGGCGACGAGCTCACCCCCGCGGCCCTGCTGGCACAGCCCGTCGGCGAGCCGGTCGAGGGCGCGCAGGCGCAGGTCGGTGACGCAGGGGGCGGTCCGTTCGCGCAGCAGGGCCGATCCGCAGTCGGTGAGCGCGGGGCCGTGGAACAGGTCGAGGGCGGCGCGCAGCAGCGGGAGCGCCGGGTCGGCGGGTGCGCTGTCGGCGGCCGGGCCCCGGCCGTGCGGGTTGTCCTGGCCCTGTGGGTTGTACGGGCCGAACGAGGCGTGCGGGCCGTCCGGGTGCAGGACGCCGGCGCGTTCACAGAGGCCGGCGAAGCGGACCAGGTCCACCCGGTCGGGTCCGCCGGTGAGCACGTAGCCGGCGCCGCGGGTGCCGAGCGCGAGGCGCTCGCCGCCCCGGTCCTCCGCACGCTCCTCCCCCAACACCTGGCGAAGTACGGCGACATGGCCCTGCAGGGCGGCGCGGGCGGTGGGCGGCGCGGCGCCGTCCCAGACCAATTCGATCAGTTCCTCGGTGGCCACGACCCGGTTGAGCCGGACGGCGAGCGCGCTGAGCAGGGCGCGCCGCTTGGGGGCCGAGGGCGTGACGACCGTCCCGTCGTCGCGCCGGACGGCGACCGGTCCGAGCAGGTCGATGCGCATGTGGCCCCTCGTCTGCCTGATCGGCTCGTTCGTCGGCGTGGTCGTTCGGCGGCGTGGTCGTTCGGCGGCGTGGTCGTTCGGCGACCTGATGGATCGTCGGCGGGTGGATCGAGTCGTCCGAGGATAGGCCCGATCGGTCGGGCTCCGCACCGGTGCGACCTCCGGCGATCCATGCGACCGTGATCGCTTCTCTGCCGATCCTGGTCGATCCTGTTCGATCACCCGCCAGGACAGGACGAATTCGTTCAGTACACTGCACCACCCCGGGACCGACCGGCCCGGGTGTCGTGGGGCGAGGTGGGGCGACGCGTGGGGATTCGGCTCCTCGGTCCGGTGGAGCTGCGGACCGGGGACGGCGGGTTCGTCGCACTCCAGGGCGCGCAGCGGCGGGCCGTGCTCGCGCTGCTCGCGCTGCACCTGGGGCGGGTCGTCGGGGTGGACGCGTTCTGCGAACTCCTCTGGGACGACTGGCCGCCGGCCAGCGCGCGGGCGGCGCTGCAGGGGCACGTGGCAGCGCTGCGCAAGGTGCTCGCCACTGGCCCGTTCGTGCTGCACACCCGCGCACCCGGCTACCTGCTGACCGGCCCGGTCGACCTCGTGGACGCGCTGCGCTTCGACGAACTGGCCGCCCGCGCCGCCACGCTGGCCGAAGCGGGCGACGGCGCCGCGCACGCCGAGGCGATCACGCTGCTGGAGCAGGCCCTGCGGCTGTGGCGGGGCCCGGCGCTCGCCGACCTGCCGGGCACGGCGCTGCGCGGCACGGTCGCGGGCCAGTTGGAGCAGGCACGGACCGCGGCCCTGGTCTCCTGGGCGGCGCTGCGGCTGCGACAGGGCACCGGCGCCGCGGCCGTGCCGTCCCTGGAGCAGAACGTGCGGACGAACGGGCTGCGCGAGGAGGTGGCGGCGCTTCTGGTGCGCTGCCTCCACCAGGCCGGACGGCCGGCCGACGCGCTGCGGGCCTACCACGAGGCGCGGACCCGGCTCGACGGCGAACTCGGCATCCGGCCCGGCCCCGCGCTCCAGGCGGCACTCGCCGAGGTCCTGGCCGACGACGCGACGGTCGGACGGCCGGTGTACGGGCCGGCCGTGGTCTCGCGCCCGGCCACCGAGGACGTCGCGGCCACCGCGGACGCCGCGGACGGAAGCCCGGTGCCTCGCCGCCTCCCCCGCCGCCCGCTCGACTTCATCGGCCGCGAACCCGAACTGCGCTGGCTGGACCGCGAGTGCGGCCCCGCCCGCACCGGCGACGGCCTCGCCCTCGTCGTCGGACCGGCCGGCGCCGGCAAGAGCACACTGGCCGTCGCCTGGGCGCACACCGCCGCCGACGGCTACCCGGACGGCCAGCTGTACGCCGACCTGCGCGGCCTCGACCCGGCCGGTCCGGCCGACCCCACCGAGACGCTCGGCCGGTTCCTGCGCGCGCTGGGCCTCGACGAACCGGCCCTCCCCGCCGACCGGGCCGGACGCGCCGCGCTCTACCGCGCCCTGACCCGGGACCGGCGCCTGCTCGTCGTCCTCGACGGCGCGGCCGACGCGGACCAGGTCGCCGACCTGCTCCCGCACGGGCCCGGCTGCGCCACCGTCGTCACCGGCCGCGGCCCGATGGAAGGCCTGGTCGCCGTCGAGGGAGCGGCCTTGTTGCGCCTGGCCCCGCTGCCCGAGGCCGACGCGCTGCGCCTGCTGGAGCAGGTGCTGACACCCGAGCGCGTACGGGCCGAACCGGACGCCGCCGGCCGGCTCGCCGCACTCTGCGACCACCTGCCGCTCGCCCTGCGGATCGCCTCCGCCCGCCTGGCCGCCCGGCCGGACTGGACGATCGCCGCGCTGGCCGCCGACCTCGCGGACGAGCACACCCGGCTGGCCGCCCTGGAGGGCGACGGCACACTCGGCGTCTCCGGCGAGCTGCTCCGCACGCACCGCCAGCTGTCGCCGCACGCAGCCGAGTTGTCGACCGTTCTAGCTGCCCACCCGGCCCCGGAGGTGGACGTCCTCGCGAGCGCGGCCCTGCTCGGCGCCGACCCGGCCACCGCCCGCCGGGCGCTCGGCGAGCTCACCGCCCACCACCTGCTGACCGGCACCCCGCACGGGCGGTACGGCCGGTCCGGCCTCGTCCGCCTGTTCAGTGCGGAGCTGCTCGGCCGACGGCCCGAACCGGATCAACAGCTCCCGGCGGAACGGCTGTTGGACTACTACGTGGAGGCCTCACGCACCTGCGCCGAGCACCTGGAGCCCGGCCAGGAGGCGTACGGCGACCGCGTCCACCTCCCACCGGCCCTCCCGGCACTCGCCGGGCCGCGGGCCGCGATCGACTGGTTCCGGGCCGAGGAACCGACGATCCGCGCGCTGGTCGCCTCCGCCGCCCGCACCGACCCGGCCCGGGCCTGGCAGCTTGCCGCCGCCTGCGAACCGCAGTACTACGCCGCCGGACTCTTCACCGAGTGGCTGAGCTGCATGATCGCGGGCCGGGAGGCCGCCGCGCGGTGCGGCGACCGGGTGGGCACCGCACGGATCGACGTCGCCCAGGCGACCGCCCTCCTCGGCCTGCGCCGCTACCAGGAGGCGGTCGACCGCGGCCGCAGGGCCCTCGCCGGCACCCGCCCCGAGGACGGCGCCGTCCACCTCCGGGCGCTCAACGCCCTCGCGGTGTCGAGCGCCCTCGTCGGCCGCGCGGAGGAGGCCACCGGACTCACCGCCGCCGCGCTCGCGTTCGCGACCGGCACCGGCGAACCCGGCCGCCTGTCCACGACCCTCGCCCACGGCTCCCAGGTCAGCCTGCTGGTCGGCGACCGGGAGGGCGCCCTTCGGCAGGCCCGCGAGGCCCGGACCCTGCTGCCCGGATCGGCGGTGACGATCTGCCACCTCTGGTCGATGCTCACCGAGGCCCACGCCCTCCAGCCGGTCGCCGACGAAGAGGCCTGCGAGATCGCCTGGCGCCGCGCGCTCGCGGCCTGCGAGGAGGCCGGCCTGCTGCACCTCCTCGCCCTCGCCGAGCAGTCCTACGCCGCCTTCCTGGCGGGCCGCGGCCGGGCACCGGAGGCCGTCGAGAGGCTCCGGTCGGCCCTCGACCGCTATCGGGCGGACGGCCGGCTCCCGTCGTCCATGGGCGGTTTCGTCACCGCGATCGACGAGCAGCTGGACGCGCTGACCCACCGCCACTCCTGACGCACGCCAGTCTTGAGGGCCGTCAACTCGCTGCGGTCTTCGGGGCGTACTCGTGCTCGACCGCCTTCGACGCGTAGCCGTTCTCGGCCGCGAGGACCGGGCGCATGGCGCGGATCGCGTAGAAGTTGCGGGACTTGACCGTCCCCGGCGGCACCCCGAGCTTCGCCGCCGCCTCCACCACCGAGCGGTCCTTGAGGTGCAGTTCGACCAGCACCTCGCGGTGGTGCTTCTGCACCCGCCGCAGCGCCAGGGCGATGTCCCGGGAGGCGACCACCCGCTCGTACGGGTCCTCGGCGACCGGCCGGTCCTCCACCGGCTCGCCGAGCACCTCGGGCGCGCGGGAGGCCGCAATCCGGTAGTGGTCGATGGCGATCCGCCGGGCCACCGTGAACAGCCACGGGCGGCTGTGCTCGGGCCCGGCCTTCAGCGCCTCCGGGTGCTGCCAGGCGCGCAGCAGGGTCTCCTGGAGGATGTCCTCGGCCTTGCCGCGGTCGCCGCGCGTGGTGCGCAGCAGGACGTTCAGCAGGTAGCCGCCGTGCAGCCGGTGGATCTCGGCGAGGTCCCGCGGGTCGAGGGTCGGTCGCCCCGCCCGCTTCGCGGTGGCTGGCTCCACGCCGGGCTCCGCGGCAGGAGCGGGCCGGGCGGCGGACTCTGCGGGCTGCTGGACGCCGGGGGCGATCGGGGCGACAGGCTGCTGGGACACGCACTACCTCACAGAGCGGTCGGGGTCAGGGGACAGTCCGACCGGATCCCCCCGGCGGCTGTGACCACAGGCTGTCAACGGCCGCCAAGGATGCGCCAACTCCGCGCCAACGTCCGCCCCCGCTCCCTTCCCCCACAAGGGCGACCCCGTCCTCAGGCCGCGTCCCGCTCCTCGTTGAGCGCCCGGACCAGGTCCTGGACGCCGTCCTCGCCGCGGTGCTCGATCAGCACGGCGACCCACGTGGTGAACCGCTCCCGCTCCTCGGCCGACCAGCCCTGCGCCGAAGGGTGCTCGTCCACCACCATCGCCGCCGCGAGCTCCAGCAGCCCCGGCGACGAAACCGGCCGCCAACGCCCCGGCGGCAGCCCGTTCAGCGCCACCCGCCGGGCGACGGCGATCACGTCCTCCGCCGCCCCCGGCGGCACCGGCAGCGCCGGCGGCCCCGGCACCGCCTGCGCGCCCTCGGCCAGCAGCGCCGCGATCAGTTCACGCGGTTCCGCGCGCTCGGTTCCCATGTTTCGTCGTCCTCCCCCGTCCCGCGTCCGGGACTCGCTCCGTCGTTCCTTCGGGCCGCCCGGAACCGGCCGGACGTGCCCCGGAGACGGTACCGACCGGTAGCCCGGTCCGGTCGGGGGTTTGCGGACAGCGGAACCCGCCGGCCGGGCCTGGTCGCCGCCCGGCCGGCGGCTGGGCTTCGCGTCCTAGAAGGTGGTCCAGTCGTTGGCGTCCGGGGTGCCGAGCGTGCGGATCCGCTCGCCGTCGCGGTCGTCGAAGGTGTCGGTGGCGATCCGGAACTGGGCGCCGCTGGGCCGAATGCCGTACAGCACCACCTGCTCGTCGGCGATGCCGTTCAGTTGCAGTGACGTGCACCCGCCGGCCGGAACCTCGTGCGTCGCGAGGTTCCCCCGCTTCGGGAAGACCGCGAACGACGAGTAGCTGCCCTTCGAGCACAGGACGAAGTTCGGGCCCGGCGCCAGCGTCGGCACCGTCGTCGGCGTGACGGCAACGGTGGGCGTCCGGTTCGACACCGGGGTCGACGCCTGCGCGGTGGTGACGCCGGCGAGGCCCACCGAACCGACGGCGAGCAGCAGGCCGGCGGCGCCGGCGGTTCGGGTGGTGATGCGCATGATTTTCTCCAAGCTCGATTCGGATGCGTCCTGACCAGCTCAACGGAGCTCCCGGTGAACGGGGTTCAGCACGGTCCCGGCGGACACGGCCCGTGCACCGCCTGAACCCGGAGCGCACCGGCCGCCGTAGTTCCGGCTGGGCGGGCCGGCCCGGGACGGGCGGAGGAGCGGCCCCGGCGGCGGACGAACGAACCGGGAGGCACATTTGATGGCCTACTCCGACGGCGCGCATCCGGGCTTCCAAGTCCCGTGGACCGAGCTGCTGTTAAGGCCTGGAGCGGACGCCAGCACGTCGTCCTGCCCCGTCGCCGCCCCAGGCTCCGGGCGGCGGCAGTCCTCGAACTGGCCGCCCTCACCGGCGACGCGATGGCCGACCGCCGGATTTGACCGGCCCGGCCGCCGGATGATCGGCTCGGGCCATGACCGGCGAACCCGTACCCGACGAAGCGGTGCACCTCCTGAACGCCCTCCTCGGGGACGCCTACCCGGAGCTGTCCGCGCAGATCCCCCATCTGCGCGTCGCCGGCCACTGCCCCTGCCCGTGCCCGAGCATCGACTTCTCTCTGGACCGGACGGCGGTGCCCGCGGCGCCCGTCGTGGACAACCCGTTCGCCGAGGCCACCGTGCTCGACGAGACCGGCGAACCGGTGGGCGGCGCCCTGCTGTTCGCCTTCGAGGGGTACCTGTCCAACCTGGAGGTCTACTCCTGGACCGACGATCCGGTCACCCGGCTCCCGTCCCCCGACCGGCTCGCCTGAGCGGACCTCACCCGAACCAGCGGGCCAGGGCCGTGTCGAGCGGCGTGCCGTCGGTGTCGGTCCAGGCGAGGTAGCCGTCGGGGCGGATCAGGAGGGCCCCGGCCCCGTCGACGTCCTCGTCGGTCTTCGCCAGGACGTGCTCGACCCGGTCGGCCCGGTCGCCGACCGACCGGCGCCTGCCGTCGAGGGACAGCAGCAGGCCGCGGCCGGAGCGCATCAGCGAGCTCGCCCTGGCCGGACCGTCCTCGGTGGCCAGCTCCAGGTCGATCAGCCGGGGGCCGACGCCCGGGTAGTGGAGGTCCAGGCCGGACATCATGCCCGAGACGTACCGGTGGGCATCGGGCAGCCGCAGCAGGTCGGTCACGATCTCGCGGACCGCGTCGATCTCCTCGTCCCGCCCGGGGTTCATGATCACGCCCTGCGCGCGGGTGTGGCGCAGCACGCGCGCGGCGACCGGGTGCCGCTCCTCGTGGTAGCTGTCGAGCAGGTTGGCGGGCGCCCAGCCGTTGATCGTACCGGCGAGCTTCCAGCCCAGGTTGACGGCGTCCTGGACGCCCAGGTTGACGCCCTGTCCGCCGATCGGCATGTGGATGTGCGCCGCGTCCCCGGCGAAGAACACCCGGCCCTCGCGGTAGCGCTCGACCTGACGCACGGCGTCGCCGAACCGGGAGGCCGCGCGCAGTTCGCCCAGCACCGTCTCCGGCCCGTACACGGCGTGCAGGGCCTCGCGGACCTCGTCGGCGGAGACCGGCGCCGTGTGGTCCGGGCCGTCCCCGGAGAGCTTGCCGAACAGCATCCGGTACAGGTCCGGGCCGATGGGGTGCAGGATCGCGTGGAAGCCGTTGGCCGCCCTGGTGAACTCGCTGAAGTGTCCGGGCTCGGTGCGGACCCTCTCGGAGCGCGAGACGAGGGTGAGGTCCGCGGCCACCGCGGACATCCGGCGCTCCCGGCCGGGGAAGGGGGCACCCAGCAGCCGGCGGACCGTGCTGTGCCCGCCGTCGCACGCGACGAGGTAGCGGCCCCGGATCTCGCCGCTGCCGCCGTCTTCCGCTCGCCACTCGGCGGTGACTCCGTCCGCGTCCTGCGCGACCGCCGTCACCTCTCGGCCGCGGAGCACGGGCACGCCCCGCTCGGCGAGGAGCCCTTCGAGGTGCGCCTCCAGTGCGGCCTGCGGGACGCCGACCGGGTGCGGGTACCGGGTGCGCCACGGCGCGCAGTCCAGCTCGACCGGCAGGCCGGCGAAGTGCCCGCCCGAACTCTGCCGGGACGGCAGTTCCGCGAGCAGCGGCTCCAACAGCCCGCGCAGGTCCAGCACTTCGGCGGTGCGCGGCTGGAGGCCGCCCGCCCGGGACTGGGTGCTGCGGGCGAGCAGCTTCTCCGTGACGACGACCGGTATCCCGGCCAGCGTCAGCTCGTGCGCCAGCATCAGCCCGGTCGGGCCCGCCCCCACGACGATGACTTCGGTCTGCACAGCGACCTCCAACGAAAGGAACCAGGTGCAATTCTGCACTCAGTCTACCATGGGGTAGACTGAGTGCATGAATCAGCAGATGGGCCTGCGGGAACGCAAGAAGGAACGCACCCGGGAGACGATCGCGGCGACCGCGATCCGCCTCTTCCTCGACAAGGGCTTCGACCAGGTGTCGATCACCGAGATCGCCGAGGCGGCGGACGTCTCCCGGCGCACCCTCTTCGCCTACTTCCCGACGAAGGAGGACCTCGTCCTGCAGCGCTTCGCCGACCACGAGAGCGAAGCGGCCCGCATCGTCCGCGCCCGCCCGGACGGCCGGCCCCCACTGGAGGCGCTGCGGGCGGCCCGCCTCGACGCCCTGGCCCAGCGCGACCCGAACACCGGCCTGTGCGACGACCCCGAGGTCATGGCCTTCCTCCGCCTGATCACCGACACCGAGAGCCTGGCATCACGGCTGATCCGCTACACGGAACGCGGCGCCGAAGCCCTGTCCGCGGCTCTGCAGGAGGCCGGCGTCGACCCGCTCGCCGCACGCCTCGTGGCCGCCCAGGTGATCGTGGTGCAGCGGGAACTCGCCATCATGAACCAGGAACACCTGGCCGCCGGCACCTCCGCCGACGACCACTACCCGGCCGCCGTCCGCGCGACCGAGCGGGCCTTCGACCTGCTGAGCAACGGGCTGGGGGGCGGGCCGGCCCGAACGGCGGACACCCGCAGCTCGACCGCCTCCGCGGCCCCGGAGGCATAGGCTGCCGTCCCGGCCGATCCACCGCCCCGAGGAACAGCCCGTGCCCAGCCGCACCAGCATCCGCCTGATCGAGCCCACCGACGCCGCCACCATCGCCGCGCACCGCGTGCGGGACGTCGAGGCCTTCCGGCCGTGGGAACCGGCCCAGCCGCCCGAGTACTTCACCCCGGAAGGCCAGGCGGAGCGGATCGACCGCCTGCTGGCCGGCCACCGGGCCGGCACGGTCTGGCCGGGCGTCGTGCTCGCCGACGACCAGGTGATCGGGCAGGTCACCATCGGTGGCATCCTGCCGCAGCCACACCTGCGCCGCGGCACCCTCGGCTACTGGATCCTGACTTCGGCGCTACGAGGTGATGGCGGCGCAACGCCGGGGAAGCGCCCGGGACGCCATTGGCCGGCATTCCGGACTGCTCGGGGTGCGGCTACAGCGCGTCGTCGGCCTTTGCCGGTCGCCAGCGGCGGGCGCGGCCCCGGGGGGACACGGCTCCGGCGATGGCTACCAGGCCGATCGCGCCCAGTGCCGTCAGGGCCACCGCCGTTGCCTGGGCCGGCGCTTCGGATGCGGGACGGGTGGGGGGCATCGCCAGCGCCGACGCGGTCGGGGTGGAAGGACCCGGGCCCGGGGAAGTCCCGTGGTCGAGCGCCGTCGTCACGGCGGAGACCAGGTCCACCGTTCCGTAGCCGAGTTGAGAGTCGGGCAATGGGCCGCCCGGGCGGTATGCGGTGGCTTCGAGGCGGGCCGTCAGCTGCTCGGCGGTGAGGGTCGGGCGGTAGCCGAGGACCAGGGCCGCCGTGCCGGCGACGAAGGCCGTCGCGAAGCTCGGGCCCGCACCCGTGTAGTAGCCGCCCGCCGCCGGTCCGGGGCCGGTCACGGCGTCGCCCGGGGCGGCCAGGTCCACCCGGCCGCCGACCGCCGCGTTCTCCGGCAGCGCCCCGGCCGGGCCGAGGTCGCGGACGGCGAGCACCTCGGGATATTCGGAGGGGTAGACGGGGGCCGGTTTGGTCTGCGCGCCGGGTGCGCTGTCGGGCGCCGCCGGGGCGATGATCAGCGCGCCCTTGGCCCGGGCCCGGCGCACGGCGCCGGCCAGCGCGTCGTTGCCCTCGGGGACCGTGACGCCGACGGCAATGATGCGCGCTCCCCGGTCGGCCGCCACCGTGATGCCCCGGGCGAGCCGGTCGGCCGTGGTCGTGCCGGTGTCGTCCGTGACGCCCACCGCCAGGACCCGCGCGTGGGGCGCCAGGCCGGAGAAGCCGGTGCCGTCTCGGCGGTCGGCGGCGATCAGCCCGGCCAGGAAGCTGCCGTGGCCCACGCAGTCGTGGGCCGGGTCGGCGGCCCCGTCGAGCCTGGGCGCGAAGTCGGTGCGGCCGGTGAGCAGTCCGGAGCCGTCGCCCACCCCGGAGCCGAGCACCGCGACCGTCACTCCGTCGCCACGACTCAGCTGCCATACCCGGTCGGGCCGCAGGAACGTCTGCGGCCAGGGCGTGAGTTGGGTGCCCTTCGCCGACGCAGGCAGGCAGCCCGCAGGCTTCCCGGACACCTCCCGCCTCACCTGGCTGACTCCCGGCAAGGCGTCCCCCGGTGAAGAGGAGGTCGTGGGCGCCGGCGTGTCGGCCCATGCGGTCCCCGCGGGAAGCAGCAGCGCAGCGGCCAGCGCCGTCGCCGACACCCGCGCTGCCAAGGGCCGTCGACCGGCGGTGGCCGGGGAGGGGGTCGACAGCGCGGGCGCATCCCCACACGCGTCCCCCACAGACGCCGACACCCCGGCTGCCGGTCCCCTCCCCTCCCGGATCCACCGGCCGACGGCTGTCATGGGGGCGGCCGGGACTCCGGCCACCGGTTCCGAAGTCAAGAGGAGCCCCCGATCCGCTCCGTCCCCCCGCCTCACGCGAAGCTGCCGATGCGCTCGGCCGGGATGTCCTGGGGCAGCAGGAGGCTGAGTTCGTCCAGGTCCGCGATGTCCAGGCGGGACAGGCGGCCCGCCTGGCGGGTGATCATCGCCTCCAGCACCTGCCGCGCGAAGCGGCCGTTGCCGAAGGAGTTGTCGCGCGGGACGGCGCGGAAGAGGGTGCTCAGGGCCGTCAGGGTGTCCGGGGTGCAGGTGTAGCCGGCGGCCTCGGCCTGGAGGCGGACGATGGTGACGAGTTCGTCGTCCGAGTAGTGGTCGAAGGTGATCTCGCGGGAGAAGCGGGACGCCAGGCCGGGGTTGGAGGCGAGGAAGCCGCGCATCTCCTCCTGGTAGCCGGCGACGATGACGACGACCTCGTCGCGGTGGTCCTCCATGAGCTTCATCAGCGTGTCGACGGCCTCCTGGCCGAAGTCGCCGCCACCGCCGTGCCGGGGTGTCAGCGTGTAGGCCTCGTCGATGAAGAGCACGCCGCCGCGAGCGCGTTCGAAGGCGTCGCGGGTGAGCTGGGCGGTGTGGCCGATGTAGCGGCCGACGAGGTCCGCGCGGGCGGTCTCGATGAGCTGGCCACTCGGCAACACGTCCAGTTCGGCGAGGAGTTCGCCGTAGAGGCGGGCGACGGTGGTCTTGCCGGTGCCGGGCGGGCCGGAGAAGACGAGGTGGTGGCTGATGGTGGCCGCCGGGAGGCCGGCCTCGATGCGGCGGCGGGTCTGGCGGGTGAGGTTGACGAGGTCCTCGACCTGTTCCTTGGCCGCCGTGAGGCCGACCATCGCGCGCAGCCGGTCCAGCAGGCCGGGCGCCGTCGGTTCCTCCTCACCCGCCGCGGCCCGGGCGACCACCGCCGCGGCCTCCTCGCCTACGTCGGCCGGGAGGAGCAGGGTGAGGTCGGCGTTGTCGAAGTGCTCCAGTTCGGCGAGCCGCCCGGCCTGCCGGTCGACCATCTCCTCGAACACCTTGCGCGCGGCCCGCCCGTTGCCGAAGTCCGGCCCCTTGGGCATCCGTTCGAAGTGGACGGCGAGGGTCTCGCGCGTGCCCTCGTCGAGTTCGTAGCCGTGGCTCGCGGCCGCCCGCTCGACGATGGTGGTGAGCTCGTCGTCGCTGTAGTTCTCGAACTCGACGGTGCGGCTGAAGCGGGAGGCGAGGCCCGGGTTGGAGGCCAGGAACTCGCGGATCTCGTCCTCGTACCCGGCGACGATCACCACGAGGTCGTCGCGGTGGTCCTCCATGAGCTTCACGAGGGTGTCGATCGCCTCGCGGCCGAAGTCGGGGCCGCTGGCGCCCGATCCGGCGGAGAGCGTGTAGGCCTCGTCGACGAACAGCACGCCGCCGAGCGCCTCCTTGACCACCTCGGTGGTCTTGAGCGCGGTGCCGCCGATGATGGACGCGACGAGGTCGGCGCGCGCCACCTCGGTGAGGTGACCGCTGCGCAGCACGCCGAGTTCGGCCAGGATGGCACCGTAGAGGCGGGCGACCGTGGTCTTGCCGGTGCCGGGCGGGCCGGCGAAGACGAGGTGGCGGCTCATCGGGAGGGCGGGCAGACCGGCCTGTTCGCGGCGGCGGGCGAGCTTGTTGAGGTTGACGAGCGTGGCGACCTGGTCCTTGACGCCCTCCAGGCCGACGAGGGTCTGCAGGACGGCCTGCGGGCCCTGCTCCTTCACCGGGGCGGCGGCCTCGCCGACCTGGCCGTCCGAAGTGACCTCCGCGGCGGCCTGCGTCGTCGCGGCCGCCGCGGCGGGCGTGCCGTGGGCGTCCGCGGAGCGGTTGTCGCGGCTGTCCAGGTGCTCGACGGCGAGCCGTTCGGTCGGCTCGGTCTGCCGAAGTCCCGCGCCCTCGTTCTCGGCGACCACGCAGTCGCTCAGCCGGACGGGCTCCGCGGACTCCGAACGGACGCCGTCCACACTGTTGTTGGTCATCCGGCAGCCCGTCAGGGTCGCCCGGGCGCCGGGCCGGAGGTGCAGGCCGTGCCGCCGGTTGGCCCGCAGGCCGGCCCGGGTGGCGGTCAGTTCGCCGTCGTGCTCGACGCTCACGCCGTCGTACGCGTTGTCCTCGGCCTCGACGTCGCGCAGCGTCGCGACGCCCTCGGCGCCGACCGAGATCCCGCAGCCCTTGCTGCCGCGCACGGTGCTGCCGCCGACGTAGGTGTTCGCGCCGTCCTCGATCCGCACCCCGTCGCGTCCCGAGTCGACGACGGTGGCGTCCTCGATCCGGCCGCGCCCGTCGCGCAGCACCTCGACGCCGTGCCCGGCCGCGGCCGTGACGGCGAGGCGGCGCAGCAGCGGGTTGGCGCCGTCGCGGACGACGACCCCGGCGCCGGCCGCGTCCCGCACCTCCAGGCGGTCGAACTCGGCCGCGCTCTCTCCGGTCAGCTCGACGCCGTCGGTCTCGCCGTCGCGCACCACCGTCCGAACCAGGCTCGGCCCGGCGGACTCCCCGACGTGGATGCCGGCCTGGACGGCGGACGTCACCTCGCAGTCCTCGAAGGTGCCCCTGGAGCGTCCGGCGACGTGCAGGCCGTTCCCCTGCGTGCGGACCGCCCGGCAGCGGCGGAGCAGCGGGTCGGTGCCGTTGGTGAGCACGTAGCCGTGGGCGCGCACGGCGCTGACGGTGCAGTCCTCCAGCTCCACGCGGGCGGTGGAGCCGATGAAGACGCCGAGCGCACTGTCGCGGATCTCGGTGCGCACCACGCGGGTGGCGCTCTGCTCCTCAAGTGCGATGGCGGGCTTGTCCGTTGCGGATATTTCACAGTCCTCGACCACGCCGCGGGACTCGCCGTTGGCGCACACGCCGTTGCCCCGGGCGTCGCGCAGCACGCAGCGGCGCACGGTGGGGTTGGCGCGCTCGCCGATCACCAGGGCGGAGGTGCCGAGGTGCTCGATCACGCTGTCCTCGATGACGCTCGCGCCGGTCGAGGTCTCCACCAGGCCCGCCCCCGCGGGGTTCACCACCCGGCAGCCGCGCATCGCCAGCTCGCCCTGCTGGCGGGTCAGTACGGCCGTCCACGCACTGCCCGCCACCTCGCAGTCCTGGAGGGCGAGCTGGCCGCGCGGCACGTCCACGGCAGGCAGCTCCTCGTCCCGGCCCTGGAGCACCAGCCCCGTCAACTGCACTGCCTCGGCCAGCACTTGGAGCACCGAACCGCGGCGCGGGCTGATCCGCACGCTGCCCCGGACGTCCTCGGCCGTGATCGTCACCATCTTGGTGACCACCAGGTTCTCCTCGTACCGGCCGGGGCGCACCGAGATCACCGCGCCGCTGCGGGCCGCCTGGAGGGCCTCGCCGATCGTGCGGTAGAAGCCCGGCTGCGAGCCGGACTCCCGCTGCTCCGCACAGACCGTCAGCACCGCGCGTGACATGCCGGGGGATTCCCTTCGTTGGTGATCTCGGGTGAGGTTGAGGGGCTCAGGAGGTGGAGGAGCTCAGGAGGTGCAGGTGGCGCGGATCGCGCTCGCCGCGTGGTGGGCGTGGGACACTCCGCCGCCCCAGTCCACGCCGCGGGTGTGGAGGGTGACGGCCAGCGAGCCGCCGCTGTAGGCGAAGCTGCCCACGTCCACCCAACTTCCTTGGCTGGAGGTTTGGTTGACGATGAAGGACCGGCCCGATCCGCCGCTCTGCACCGTGTAGTACGTCGGGTGGCCGCCGACCTTCGTCACGTCGCCGCTCGCGGGGACGTAGACGGACAGGGCGCAGGTGCTGACGTTTCCCACGGTGAACGTCCACACCACCGAGGCGGAGGGGTCGTCCTTCGAGGCGTCGCCGTACATCGGGACCGAGGTGTAGCTCCCGTTGCAGCCGTCCCCGCTCCAGCCGCCGGAGTTGCTGATCCAGCCCTCGATGCCCTTGCTGAACCGGCCGTTCTCCCGGTAGGAGCCCTTGCCGCTGCACCCCGGGCCGAGGACCGTCACCACGGGCGGCGGGTCGGCGGGCTTCGCGGGCGGGACGGGCTGCTGCGGGGCCGGTTGCTGGGGCGCGGGCTGCTGCGGCGCGGGCTGCTGCGGGCCCGGGACGGCGGGCTTCGCGGCCCCCGGCGCGGGCTGCTGCGGGGCGTTGCCGCCGGAGCCGCCGCCCGACGAACCACCCGTCGTGGCAGCCGAGTTGCCGCCGCCCTGGTTCACCGTGCCGAGCTGCCGGGGCGCGGGCGCGCCACCGGCCCCGGGCACGCCGGCCGCAGGGGCCCCGGCCGGCCGGCCGGGGGCGGGCGGCTGACCGGCGTCCGTGCTCGGCGCGGCCGCGGCGGGGTCGCCGAGGGGCCCCGCGACACCCGGTGCGGTGCCGCCGGGTGCGCCCGGGTCTCCGGGCGCCGCGCCGTTGCCGCCGCTGCCGTTGCCACCGTTGTTGCCGTCGGTGCCCGGCACGTACCCGTTGCCGCCGTCGCCGCCGCCCTGCCCGTACCCGGGCGGGTTGTCCGCCTGCGCGGGACCGTGCTTCGGATCGCCCCCGCCCAGCTGCGTCACCACGACGGACGTGCCCACCAGCACCAGGCCCACGGCGACGGCGGCCGCGACCATCGGACGCGATACCCGGCCAGGGCGGGGGCCGTTGGCGGCGGCCGTGGCGCCCTCACGGTCCGCCACGGCCGCCTCCGCGAGCGCCTCCGGCGTGGCGGCGGCCGTCTCGGCCTCGACCAGGGGGTCGGACCCCGGCGGTGCCGGCGGCGGGGCGGGCGCGGTCCCGGCCGGCACCTCCGGCGCGGACCCCACCGCGCCGCGCGAACCCGGCTCGGAGAGAGCCGGACCGATCTCGGCCGTCTCGTCCACACCCTCCGCCTCGACCGCCACGGCCCAGTTGACCACGGGAAGGTGGAACCCGGGCGAACCCTGGCCCCCCTCGCCGCGCTTCTCCTCGCCCACGCTCATCCCCTGCACTCGACGCCACTCCTACAAGCACCGACGGACGGCGCCCCCGCTCGCGTTCAGTCCGCTACTGCCCGACCGCCCACACCGCGGCCCGCTCCGGCTCCGGCGGCGCCAGGACGAACGCCGCGGCCCGCTCCAGCACCTCCCGGCCTGGCCGGACGCACGGGCCGTCCCCCTGTGCCCGGACGTGCGCGAGCAGGCTCGGCTCGGGCGCCACGCCGTGCGTCTCCAGGTAGTAGGTCACCGTGTCGGTCCAGATCCACTGCCCGTCCGTCCGGAAGCCGAGCGGCACCACGCCGCGCCGCTCCGGATCGACCACGTCGTCCATCAGCGTCGGCGTGAGCAACACGGCCGCCCCGCCCCGCAGGTAGCGCACCACGGTCCGCCGCTCCGGCCCCTCCGCCAGCCGGAGCCGGCTGGGCGCGAACCCAGGGCCCATCACCGGATCCACGGCGTCGAAGACCGCCGCGAGCCTGAACCCGTCCCGCTCCGCCTCGTTCACCTTCGGCACTCCTCCCGCACGTCCGGCACGTTCCGCACCGGGGCCCACGTCCTCTCCGACGGCCGGCCGACGGCGGAAGGTTCAGCCGGGACCGACTACGAGACCGAGGCCCACCCGGTCCAGTTGCCGTTGGTGTCACGGGCACGCGCCCAGATGTGCCCGTCGGAGCCGATCGCGCCGATCTCGAAGTTGCCGAACCCCATGTCCGAGGCGAGGATGCCGACCGGGCCCGCCAGGATGCCGCCCATGGAGAGCCAGCCGCTCTTGTGGCCGGCCCTGTCGGTGGTCCAACGCGTCCACACCGCGTGGTCGGTGCCGATGACGAACACCTCCTGACGGCCGTCACGGAAGTAGTACGTCGCCGTGCCGTCCCCGTACGCGCCGCCGCAGAGGAACTTGCCCTCCCACACCTTGCTGCTGCACGTGCCCACACCACTGCCGCCCGAACCCATGCCGCCGCCGCCCGTGCCCGCCGCACTCGCGGGCGCCGCGCCGACGGCGAGGGCGGCGAGCGCGGCCACGGAGGCCGCAACGGCCTTGATCTTCTTCATGATTGCTCCATTGCTCCAGGGAAGAGACACGGGGATCGACCGGGGACGGGTGAACACGTCGGCCCCTCACAAGTGCTGACGCAGGCCCCACCGGAACGGGTTCAACCTGCCCGGTGCGCAATCCGGTTCGACGGAACGTGCCCTGATCGCGCGACCGGGCGCAGCCAGGCCTCCGCGTGCGCGGCGTGACCGGCCGGCGTCGGGTGCCCGGGCCGCAGCAATGCCATGTCCTGCCATGAGCGATTCGGAGCATGTCCTCGACTGGCTTCAGGCCTGGTACGCCGATCAGTGCAACGAGGACTGGGAACACGAGTGGGGCGTGACGGTCGCCACGCTCGACAACCTCGGTTGGACCGTCACGATCGACCTGGAGGAGACGGACCTGGAGGACTGCGAGCACCCCCGGCAGGACGTCAACCGCATTACGCAGGACTGGGTGTGGGTATGGACCTCCGAGAAGCAGTTCCACGCCAGGTGCGGGCCCGCCAACCTCACCGAGACCCTCACACTGTTCCGTTCGTGGGCGACCGCCAATACTCCCTGAGCCGTGGAGCTCCTCACGAAATGACCGGATCAGGACGCCGTCACCGGCGCTGTCCGGTGGCGTAGCCCCTGGCCGTGGGCAAGGATCACCCGGGTCTTCCTGCCCAGAGAGGTCCCGTGGCCGCCACGGGGCCGATGGATCTTGCCGTGCTTGCCGCCGACGACGGCAACAGCGCTCCGGGCAGTGCTGGACGCGCGGTCGGAATCAGCACGCCGAGGTGAGCCATCGCCGGCAGTGGCGCGGGCTCCGGCCCGCCGAACCCACGCAGTTCCAGGGTCAGCCCCCCGCCCCCAAGTCCAGGCGGTAGTGCGCCGGGTGGGGCGGGCGGACGCGGTCGGCCGGGGCGATGGCGTCCCGGCGGGCGAGCCACGTGCGGAGACGGTCGGGGGCCGGACGGATGCTCCCCACCTCGTGGAGCAGCACACGGGCGGGGACCCCGGCGGCCCGGTCCGGCTCGTCGACGGCCACCACCTCGAAGCCCGTCCCCGGTGCGAACACCACCGCCGCCGGCTCGCCCGGCTCGCCGAACGCCGAGCAGCGCCGCCCGCCGACGGACCACACCGCGAACTCCACCCCCGCGTCCTCCCCGAGATCGGCACCCACCGCGGCCAGCCCGCTCACCGGCGCCCGCTCGGTGAAGACCGCACCGGGCGTGAAGCGCGCCAGGTCGCATCCGTCGGCAGGGGCCGCGAGCAGCACGCCGCCGTAGTGGCTCGGGAGCCGCCGCAACCCGGCTGTGAGGCACCGCAGGTACGACCCCAGCGGACCGGGCACCCCCGTCCGGGCCGCCGCGACGAGGTCCTCGCGGGCGACGGGGAGCGCGGACTCCGTGTGGTGCACCAGGACCGCGACGAGCTCCGGCCCTGGGTCGCCCCCGGCGGCCTGCGGGCGCAGACCCGGCAGCCTGGGCGACGCGTCCTCGGCGCGGCGCGCGAGGCGCGGGTACGCGGACCCGAGGAGGGCGACGAGGGCGGCGCGGTCCCGTGCCGGGGTCGGGGCTTCGGCGGGCTGGGGAGGGGCTGCGGCGGTCGGGGTGGACGGTTCGTCCGCCCGGCCCGACGACGGCTCACCCGGCCTCGGCCCGGCGACGGCCCCGCCCGCGCGCTGCGCGATCGCGCCGCCGTCCGTGTCCGGTACGGCGGCTCCGCTGGTGGCAGACGGCGACGCGCCGTCTCTCAGGCCACCGACGGCGGAGACCGGAGTCGGCGCGGGTACGGGCTCGGGAGCGGTCTCGGGCGGCTCCTCGCCCTCCGGGGCTGCGGCCTCCGGGCGTGCCGGGGACGCCTCGGCAGCGCCCCGATCCGGCGTCTTCGGCGGGGCAGGTACCGAGAAGTCGGTCCCGTCGACTTCTGCCACCGTGGCCGCATCGCCGCTGTGGAACGCCGACGGATCCTCGACGGGTGCGGGAGGCCCATCCGGCGCCGGATTCGTGTCCACCGTCGAAGCCGACGCCTCCGGCGTCCCGGCAGCGGCCGGCGGAAGGCCGGGCTCCGGCGCCGTCCCGCCGACGGCACAAGGCCCGGCCGCCGCCCCAACGGGAACGGGAGCCGACGCCGCCGGCTCCCCATGCCCGTGCGGCAACCCCGGCGCCGGCGTGCCGAGGGCCGCACGATCCGGCGCCGGGACGGACGCCCCCGCCCCCGGGGCGGGCCACAGGGGCTCCGGCCCCAGCCAGTCCATCCCGTGGAGCCGGGCGCAGAAGCGGCCCACCGTCTGCGACTCCGCGTCCATGGTGCCCGCCACCACCAGGCCGAGCCGGGGCGCGGACGGGAGGGTGGCGAGGGCGTCGCCGAGGCGGGCCCAGGTGTCCTCGGTGACCGGGCGGCCCGGGGTGCCGACGACGAGGAAGGGGCGGGCGGGGTCGGGGCGGCGCATGCGGGGGCCGCGGTTGGTGGTGCCGGTGGGGCGGAGCCACAGGCCGGCCGCGACGGCCTCCAGTTCCCAGCCGGGGAAGGCGGGGTAGCGGGCGGGTCCGGGGGCGGTGGGGGCGTCGGGGCGGCCGCGCCAGCCGACGGCGGTGACCTTGCGTTCGACCGGGCAGGCGGCCAGTTCGGTCAGGTACGGCTCCCAGCCGGCCGTCCCGTCGGGCGCCACGTGTACGTGGCGGTGCCCGGCGCCGTCGCGGACGGGCAGGCCGATCGCGGCCCGCACCTCGTACCGGAGCGAGGCGGCCACGACCGCGGCCAGCTCGACGAGTTCGATCGGCTCGGCCCACGGGGCGCTGAGCAGCAGCATCGAGTCCGGGCTCGCCGCCGTCATCGACTCCGCTGCCGCGGGTACGAGTTGGACACCCGAAGGCAGCCTCCCCGACGGCTCGCCGATCACGAGCACGACGGCGCCCTCCCGCCCCGAGGCGTGGTCGAGGATCGCGGGCCGCCCCACAGGTGTCCCGGACGTCGCCCAGAACCCGCCCCCGGCCAGCGGCGTGAGCGTCGCCGCTGCGGGCCACCGCTCGCCCAGGGCCTCCGCCTGTCCGCCGCCCTGCCGACAGCGCCACCAGGAGCCACCCACGGCCCGCAGGGTGCCGTCGGACTCGACGGACACCACCGCGTCCGGCGCGACGACCGTCAACCCGGCGCGCCCGGCAAGACGTTCGGCCGGCCGGCGACCGTCCGGCCCCGGCGCGGCGAGGCCGGAGGCCGCGAGGACGAGCGTGTCCGCGCCCGACCCGAAGGCCGCACGCGTCAGTTCGGGCAGCGACGCACGCAGCACGGGCGCCGCGTCCTCGGCCGCCGCGAGGACCAGCAGGCTGTGTGCCTCGGCCTGCACCGGCGCCAGGGCCGCCGCCAACCCCGCCGCCTCCGCACCCGGCGGCGCGATCACGAAGTGCGGCCCCAACCCACGCAACGTCGAACGTTCGACGTCCTCCGTCGTCACCTGGCTCATCGATCGACCCCCATCCACCCACCCACGTCGGACAGCCGACCGCTGTCCACCCCCGCCGACCCTCCGCCGACCACTACGCGCCCAGCTCCCCGCCCGGGCCGCCCGACCCCGTCAGGCGGCCGGTCTGCACCTGAACCGTCCGTCGCCGCGTGATGTACAGCCCGCGCCCCGCCGGGAACTCCCTCGGCTTGAGGTTGCCGAACAGGTATCCCTCGGACGGGGGGCAGGAGAACAGCAGCGTCGGCGAGTTGACCTCCTGGAGCTTGCGGACCAGCGGGTCGCCCATGGCCCGTGCGATGCCGTTGGCGCCGCGGACGACGACGAGGTGGAGGCCGATCTCCGCGCCCTGGGCGAGGTCGTCGAGGAGGGCGGCGAACGGGTGGGCCCCGGTTCCGGCGCCGACGAGGTCGTAGTCGTCGACGAGGATGAAGAGTTCGGGCCCCTCCCACCAGTCCCGCAGCTTGAGGCGGGCGGGGGTGATGTCGGCGGGCGGGATGCGGTTCTTCATCGCGCGCGACGCCCCGTCGACGATCTGGCGGAGCTTGTCGACGGCGACCGCGTAGCCGAGCCGGTACTCCTCCGGGACGGCGTCGTAGAGGCCGCGCCGGAAGTCGACGAGCATGATGCGCGCCTCGGCGGGCGTGTAGGTGCTGGTGATGCCGCGGATCACGAGTTCGAGCAGGTTGGTCTTGCCGGATTCGCTGTCGCCGACGACGAGCAGGTGCGGGTTCTCCTCGAAGTCGTGCCACAGCGGCGCGACCTCGGTGTCCTCCAGGCCGATGGCCACCCGCAACCTCCCTTGCGGCGCCGGGAGTTCGGCGGCGTCGAGGCTGAGCGGCAGCATCCGCACCTCGGGGGCGCGGGGGCCGGTCCAGTGCGCGGCGACGGCGTCGACGAGGTCCGCGACGCCCTCGCCGAGGTCGTCGGCGCGGCCGGAGCCGTCGATCCGGGGCAGGGCGGTGAGGAAGTGCAGCTGCTCGTCGGTGAGGCCGCGGCCGGGGAGCTTGGGCACCTTGGCGGCGGCGCGCATGTTGATGACGGAGTCGACGGAGTCGCCGAGGCGCAGTTCGAAGCGGGTCTGCAGCTGGTCGCGCAGGCCGCCGGTGATCTCGCCCCAGCGGGTGGTGGCGATGACCAGGTGGACGCCGTAGTTGATACCGCGCTGGGAGATGAGGGTGAGTGGCTGGACGAGGTCGTTGAACTCCTGGCGCAGGGTGTTCCAGCCGTCGATGACGAGGAAGACGTCGCCGTGCGGGTCGTCCGGGAGTTCGCCGGCCGCCTTGCGGCGGCGGAAGGCGGCGACGGAGTCGATGCCGAGTTCGGCGAAGTACTTCTCGCGCCGGGTGATGATGCCGTTGACCTCGGCGATGGTGCGCAGCACCCGTTCGCCGTCGTGGCGCCCGGTGACGCCGCCGACGTGCGGCAGGCCGCGCAGGGCTGAGAGGGTGCCGCCGCCGAAGTCGAGGCAGTAGAACTGGACCTCGCGCGGGGTGTGGGTGAGGGCGAGGCCGGTGACGAGGGTGCGCAGCAGGTTGCTCTTGCCGCTCTGCGGGGCGCCGGCGATGCCGATGTGGCCGCCGGCGCCGGAGAGGTCGGCGGTGAGCAGGTCGCGCAGTTGCTGGAAGGGGCGGTCGATGACGCCGACGGGCAGGCCGAGGGCGCCGTGCGCGCTTTCGTCCTCGGTGGTGAGGCCGCGGTCGGGGTGCGGGACGAGCGGGGGCAGGAGTTCGTCGAGGGTGGGCGGGATGCCGAGGGGCGGCAGCCAGACGCGGTGGGCGGGCGGCCCGGCGTCGCGCAGGCGGTCGGCGGCGATCTCCAGCAGGGAGCCGGTCGACACCGCCTTCTCCTCCACCTCGGCTTCCACAAGAGGGATCTGACGTTGCCTCACGTACTCGGTGCCGTACCGGACGACCTGCCCGGCGACGACGGCCTGCTGGGCGGCGCGCCGCTTGGGCCGGTACGGTCCCGAGACGTAGGCGGCCTTGAAGCGGGTCAGGGTGGAGATGTCGCTGCGCAGGAAGCCGTTGCCGGGCTGGGAGGGCAGCTGGTAGGCGTCGGGGACGCCGAGGACGCCCCGGCTCTCCATCGCGGAGAAGGTGCGCAGGCCGATCCGGTAGGACAGGTGGGATTCGAGCGCGCTCATCCGGCCCTCGTCCAACCGCTGCGAAGCGAGCAGGAGATGGACGCCGAGCGAGCGGCCGAGCCGCCCGATCATCACGAACAGCTCCATGAAGTCCCGGTGGGCGGAGAGCAGTTCACTGAACTCGTCAACGACGACGAACAGGGTGGGCAGCGGCCGCAGCGCCGCGCCGCCTTCCCGCGCCGTCTCGTAGTCGAGCAGCGACGCGTGCCCGGCGACGCGCAACAGCTCCTGGCGGCGCACGAGTTCGCCGTGCAGGGCGTCGCGCATGCGGTCCACCAGCGACGCCTCGTCGGCGAGGTTCGTGATGACGGCGGAGGTGTGCGGCAGGGTGTCGAGGCCGAGGAAGGTCGCGCCGCCCTTGAAGTCGACGAGGACGAAGTTGAGCACCTCGGAGGAGTGGGTGACGGCGAGCGCGAGGACGAGCGTGCGCAGCAGTTCGGACTTGCCGGAGCCGGTGGCGCCGATCAGCATGCCGTGCGGGCCCATACCGCCCTGCGCGGACTCCTTGAGGTCGAGGTCGACGGGCCGACCGTCCGGTCCGAGGCCGAGCGGCACGCGCAGGCGCTGCGGGATGCCGCGCTGGGCCCACAGCGCCTCGACGTCGTGGGCGTGCAGGTCGGGGATGCCGAGCAGGGCGGTCAGGTCGAAGTCGGTGGCCATCGGCTCGGCGACGTCGACGCCGTCGGCGATGCGGTAGCGGGCGAGTTGGGCGGCGAGCCGGGTGGCGGCGGGCAGGGCAAGGGCGTCGGGGCGGCCGAGGTCGGTGACGACGTCCTTGCGGTTGCGGTCGGCGCCGACCATGGCGAGCCGCCCGTCCTCGATGCGCAGCCGCAGGGTGGTGCGGGCGGGACGCCACTCCAGGGTGTCGGCGAGGTCGACGAGGACGGCGTTGCGGTAGCCGGTGAGCGCGGCGCGGCTGCCGGCGTGCGCGCCGGGGCCGTCGAGGACGAGGACGGTGAACGGCTCGTCGCGGCTCGGGACGGCGTCGGGCTCGTACGCGGGCCGGCCGGTGAACTCCTCGCCGAGCAGCTGCTCGACCTCGCCGAGACTGCCCGCGACGAGCCGGACCGGGCCGGCCCCGTCGGTGTCGGTCGGGTGCAGGGCGTGCGGCAGCCACTTGGCCCACTCCCAGTGCGCGCGCCGCCCGGCGTCGGCGACGACCGCGACGTGGAGCTCGTCCGGACCGTGCACGACGGCGAGTTGGGCGATCATCGCGCGCACGAGCGCGCGGGCGGCCTCGGGATCGTCGGCGCGCAGCAGGAGTTGGGCGAAGCCGCGCAGGTGGATCGCCATCGGCTGGTCGGCGACGGTGGCGTAGGCGTGGATGAAGCGGCGCAGCGCGTGGGCGCACAGCGGTTCCAGGTCCTCGACCGGCTTGGTGGCGAGCGGGGCGAGCGGGGTCGCGAGTCGCTGGGAGCCCAGGCCGATCCGGACGTCGCTGAAGTCCGGGTGCGCGGCCCGCCGTTCCCACAGCCGGGTGGTGCCCACCAGCGACCACAGCTCGCCGGGCGCCGGGTGGCGCCAGGCCAGCGCCTGCCGCTGGGCGTCGATCGAGTGGCGCACCTGGCGGCGCATCTGGGCGAGGTAGCGCAGGTAGTCGCGGCGCTCGGCGCGCAGCTGGTGCTTGCGGTCGCTGGAGCCGCGGACCAGCTGGGTGACGAGCATGCCGACGGCGGACAGCGCCATCATGCCGACCGCGACGTAGCTCAGCGCGCCGCCGCCCTCGGGCCCGGCCGGGCGCAGGAACATGAACACCATCGACAGTGAGCCCAGCGCCATCGGCGCCATGCCGATCATGCCCGCCATGCCGCTCTGCTTCTCGGGCAGGACCGGCGGCTCCTGGAGCTGGACGTCGCCGTCCGGCATCTCAGGCCCAGGACGCCGGGGCGTCCGCTTCACCAGGACCACGCTCACTCAGGACTCCTCACGTTCCGCCACCGTCCTCTCACGCTGACGGACGGCGGTGACCGCGGGGTTCAGCGGGTGCGTGAACGCCGACTCCCGCACGGCCCGTTCGAGAAGACGGAGAACACTACGGACCCCGACCCCGAGGAGAGGCGTGAGCAGCAGCGCCGTCGCAGGACTGTGCCGATTGAGGTTCCACGCGCCGGAGGCGGTCTTCGAACTCGCCGTCCCCGCCGACGTCCCCCTGGCCGACCTGCTCCCCGCGATCATCGGCCACGCCGGCCCCGGCCTCGCCGAGACGGGCCTGGAGCACGGTGGCTGGGTGCTCCAGCGGCTCGGCGAGGAGCCGTTGGACGAGGAGCAGAGTGTCGAGGCGCTCAAGCTCCACGACGGTGATGCGCTCTACCTGCGCGCCCGTCACGAGGCCCTGCCCCCGGTGCACTTCGACGACCTGGTCGACGGCGTCGCCACCGGCATGCGGGAGCGCGGCGACACCTGGCGCCCCGCCCTCACCCGCCGCCTCGCCCTCGCGCTCGCCCTGGCCGCCCTCGCGGCCGGCTGGATCGTGCTGGCCCTCCCGGGCCCGGCCGCCCCGCGCGAGGCCGCGGCGGCGGGCGTCGCCGTGCTGCTGCTCCTCGGCGCCGCCAGCGCCTCCCGCGCGATGGCCGATGCGGGCGCGGGCACCGCGCTCGGCGCCGCCGCCGTCCCGTACCTCGGGCTCGCCGCTCTGCTGCTGCCCGCCGGACCGGGCGGCGACGACCTGCTCGGGGCCCGGGTGCTCGCGGCCTCCTCCGCCGCGGCGGGCGCGGCCGTGCTGTCGCTGGCGGCGGTGGGGGCCGCGGCGCCGCTGTTCATCGGCCTGGTGCTGGTGGCCGCGCTCGGGGTGCTGGCCGGGGCGCTGCTCCTGTTCGGCCTCGCGGCGGACCAACTCGTCGCCCTCGTCTCGGTGTTCGCCGTCCTGGTCGGCTCCTTCGTGCCGTCCGTGGCGTTCCGGCTCTCCGGCCTGCGGCTGCCGATGCTGCCGCGCAACGCCGAGGAGCTCCAGGAGAACATCGATCCCGTCCCGGCCACCGCCGTCCTCCCCCGCGCGCTCGTCGCCGACGACTACCTGATGGCGCTCTACACCGCGATCGGCACCGTCTGCGCGGCCTGCCTCACCGTCCTGCCGTTCACGGGCGGTTGGGCCGGCCCGGCCGAAGCCGGGGCGCTCGCGCTGCTGCTCGTCCTCCACGCCCGCGCCATCGGCAGCATCCGCCAGCGCCTCGTCCTCCTCCTGCCCGGCGTGTACGGCGCCGCCGTGCTGCTCACCCGGTTCACCACGGACGCCTCCCCCTCTGAACACCTGGCCCTCCTCGGCGCCCTGGTGGCCCTGACCGCCGCCCTCCTGGTCGCCGCCTGGACCGTCCCCGGCCGCCGCCTCCTGCCCTACTGGGGCCGCATCGCCGACCTCCTCCACACCCTGACCGCCCTCGCCCTCCTCCCGCTGGCCCTCCAGGCCTGCGGCCTCTACCACTCCCTGCGCGCCCTGGGCGGCTGAGCCCCGCACCGCCCGTCCCGTGCCCCGGCCGATCGACGCGGCCGGGGTGTTGGGGCGCGGGTTCGGATGTGGTCACCGTGCTCGGTCCTTCCTGTCACTGTCGTCGCCGGGCGGCCGTCCTGTCGGCCCGGTCACTCGTCCCCGTCGTACTCCATGTCGGAGTCCTCCTCCGGCGGTTCGACCCGTCCGTAGACGGTCCACTGCTGGTCCGGCAGGCCGCCGACGTCGTCCTTCATCTGTCCGAGGCCGTCCCGCCAGAGCGCGTCGCGCCACAGCCTGGCGTCGTCCGCGCCGAAGAACTCCAGGTCCGCGTAACGCAGCCGGAAGTCCTGCGGCATCGCGTCGAACTGTTCCGGGGTCAGCCGCACGCCCTGGCGGATGAAGTGCTCGGCGGCCTGGTGCCCGGACATGCCGGCCCATAGCGCCGGGTCCAGCCATCCGGCCGGTGCGGCGTGGGGGAGGTCCGGGGCCGGGTACGTGACGATCGCCGGGTCGTCGGCGGAGTTGTCCGTGCCGGACGACGGGTGCTGCCCGGCCGTGCCGAGGGACAGCGCCTGCCAGACGTCGTCGGCGGTGAGGGGTTCGGCGGTGAGGGGTTCGGCGGTGGGGGCGTCGGCGCCGTGGCCGGGTTCCCCGCCGTGCCGCTGCTCCTCGAAGTACGGCCCGCCGTACGGCTGCTCCTCCTCCTGCCCGCGCAGCATCTCGAAGATCACGTCGGGCCGGTGGTCGGGCCAGTAGTACGGGTTCGGGACGAACTCGACGGTGCTCGCGTAGCGGCCGGTCGCCGGGTCCAGCTCGGTGTCGTAGACGAGCTCGACGCCCACGATGTACTTCCCGTCGATCCCGCCCGGGAACGCGACCTCCGACTCCGCCTCCCCGAGCGGCGAGTGCTCGAAGGTCGCCCGGACGTCGATGCCGCCGGGCGCGTCGATCAGGTAGCGGTGCGACGTGCCCCACCCGGCGCTCTGGTGGGTGTCGGAGCGCGTGGTGCTCACGAAGGCCGAGGGCGGGTTCTCGTTCTTGTAGACCTCCAGGTCCACGTACCGGTCGGGTGCCTTCGGCAGGAAACCCGTCTCGAACACGTCCGAATACGGTTCGGACGTCCGCTCCCACTCCCACCGGAACAACAGCGCGTCGTCCCGGCGCCACATCACGTCGATCCCCTCCTGGGACCCCGGCAGCGCCTCCGGGTCGACGGGCACGGCCGCAGCCGACAGCGCTTCCGCCGGCATGTCCCGCCCGGCCTCGCCCGGCGCGGGCTGCGGGACGAAGCCGAACCTCAGGTCCTCCCCGGCCACCAGCGTGACGTTCCGGGCCTCGAACGCCGCCGCGGCGGCCTCGCCCAGCTCGGCCGGGGGCCGGTGCCACTCCTGCCGGTCGCCGTCTCCGTACTCGTCGACCGGGTGGCCGTCGTCGGAACCGCTGTCGCTGTCGCTGTACCACCCACTGTTGTCGGTGGCGTCCGCCCCGTCCGCCCCGTTGACGGCGTGCTCCGGCCCGTGCGGAGCGGCGGCAGCCGGCTCCCCGGGCGCCGGGTGCTCCGGAAGGAACGTCAGGAACGCCCCCTCCTCGCCGCCCGGACCGGACTTCACGTACAGGGTCCCGTCGTCCCCCCAGGTGACGCCGGTGCGCCCGTTCGGCGCGTGCAGCGGCACGCCGGCCGCGTCGGCCATCGCCTCCCCGCCCGCGGCGCCGAACTTGAAGGCACCGTCCAGCGATCGTTCGTGGCCGTCGGCCGGCTCGGCCCCGTACCCGTAGTCGGCGGCCTGCTGGTTGCCGCCGAGGACGGAGCCGACGTTCTCGGCCGGCCGGCCGTGGGCCAGGCGGTACCAGGCGTGGTGGTCGAGGTCGATGACGGGCCGCCCGTCGGAGTCCCGTCCGATCGCGACCGTCGCGACCAGCAGGCCCGCGCGGGTGAGGTCGCGCGTGTGGTTGGCGCGCAGGGCCGGGGCGAACCAGACCGGGGCGTCGGCCGCGAAGCCGACCGCGTCGGTCAGGCCGGCGTCCCACAGGTGCTCCATGACCTCCTGCGCGTACCTCCGGCCGGCCGCGTTGAGGTCGCAGGCCATGAACCGCAGCGGCTTGACGCCGTCCCAGGCGCCCTCGGCGTGGAGCGTGCGCAGGCCGTCGGCGATCTCCGCCGGCGCGACGACCGCGCCGTCCAGGACGGGCACGCCGTTCCGGGTGTGCATGGCCAGGGTGAGGTAGTCCCGCGCGTTCGGGAGGTAGGGGAAGACGTCCCGCTCCAGCCTGCTCCAGTCGGGGTGGCGGTCACCCGCCCAGTAGATCCCCGCGTCGGCGGCCACCGGTTCCAGGGCCGGGGCGGGCTCCGCGCCGCCGGTCACCGGCTCCCCGCTCGGGACGGGCTCGGTGCCGTCCCATGCGCGGCGCAGATCGGCGGCGGTCACGGCGTGTCCGGGCCGCTTGAGCGAGTCGACCAGGCCGAGCAGGCGGTTCAGCTCGCCCGCGGTGACGACGACGTCCCCCGCCGACCCGTTCAGCTTCCGGACGTACGCTTCCACGAGCTTCCGGGTGACCGGGAGGGTGGGGTGCATCCCGAACGCCTCGCGGACGACGTTCGCCGTCCGGCGCGCCTGGTGGAACGCGTCCGGGGTCAGTTCCTGCCCGGTTCCCCGGAGTTCCTCGACGAGCTTCGCGACGCTCCACGCCCGCTTCAGCTCGGCGGCGGTCACCGACTGTCCGGGCCGCTTGAGCACGTCGACCACGTCGACCAGGCGCTTCGGCCCGTCCCCGGTGGCCGCGCCCGGCGCCGGCCCGTCCAGCTCGCGGGCGTACCCCTCCAGGTGGCCCCGGGTCACCGGGCCGCCGGTGGGCAGCCCGAGGGACTCGCGGACGAGGTCGGCCGCGCGGCGGACCCGGGTGAGCCCTGCGAGGGTGAGCTCTCCGGTGCCGCCCGCCAGGTCCCTGGTGAGCCCGGCGACGTGCCAGGCGTGCAGGCTCGCCTCGCGGCGGGCGGCGGCGTTCGGCAGCAGGTCGCCGATCCGGCCGAGGACGGAGCGCCGGTGGTCGGCGCCGATGTGCCGGGCCAGCGGCCACAGGTCGTCCGCGGTGCGCAGCTCGGGGATGTTGGCGAGCCTCGCCAGCGCGCCGTGGAGTGCCTGCTCCTCGGCGGTGGTCTTCGGGAAGGGACGGTCCTGCGGGAGCTCGGTGACGTCGATCCGCTCGTGCGGGACCCTGGCGCCGGACGGGATCAGGCGGCCGTCCACCGTGAACCGGCGGCCGGGCTCGATCAGGACCTCGTCCTCGCGGCCGACGGCGGAGAAGGGCTGGATGTCGTGGGCGCTGCCGCCGCCGGTCAGCGTGAAGTGGATCAGGGCCCGGTGCGTGAACGGCAGCTCGCGTCCGCCGTTCATGAACCGCTCCGCGACGCGCTCGTCGCGGCTGGTGCTGAGGAAGCCGCTGCTCTCGAAGGTCTTTCCGCCGTAGGCCGGCGAGAGCTTGCCGGCCAGGCCGCCGGCCAGCGGTCCCGCCACCCGCTCGCCGCGGTAGACGTCCCCCCGGAGCGACGGGATCTTCTCGAGCGACTCGCCGATCAGCTCGGCGTGGACCAGCAGCTCCTTCTCCATGCGCTTGACCAGGGCCGGGACGGCGGCGGTCAGGGCGGCCTTCCGCCGGGCCGGATCGGTCAGGGCGGCCGCCTGCCTGATGTCCGTGTCATCCCGGATGATCGCGGGGAGCGTCCCGCCGCCGTCCAACATGGACCGGACCTGGACCTCCAGCGCGGCGCGCCGGGTGAGCGGGCCGAACCGCAGGGCGACGTTGATCAGGGGGTAGGTGTCCCCGGTGTAGAGGGCCAGTGCCTCGAAGTGGGCGATGGTCAGCCGGTCCAGCACGTCCCGGGCGCTCAGGCCGTGGCGCTGCAGCCAGATCCGCACGTCGTCGCCGCCGTGGTTCGGGTTCGCCGCCGCCTGTTCGAACCGGCTCCGGTTCGTGCCGGCCGCGCCGTTCTCCTCGGAGAAGTAGCCGCCGCTGGAGCGCGCGGTGCCGACCAGGTGGTGGTAGGCCGCCTCGTGGGGCAGCATGCCGTTCTCGCCCAGGTCCCTGCGCACGTCCGCCTGCGGGAGTCCGGGGATGTGCCGGTACATCGCCGACACGTCGGAGAGCGCGTGCTCCGGGAGGGGCGGCAGGCCGTCCACCATCCGTGCGCCCTGGAGGATCTCGTAGAGCGAGTGGTCGCCCAGCGGCAGCATCCAGCCGACCAGGGCGAGCAGCATGTCCTGCGGCTCGGTGTGCGGGACGCGCAGCAGGAGGAAGGCGTTCATCATCTTCGCCGTGGTGGCGGAGACGCCGGTGGTGACCGGCATGCCCTTCTCCAGGTGGGTCTCGCCGTACCAGTCGGCCTTGCCGTTCAGCTCGTACCGGGCCCGTCCCGACTTCCAGCGCAGCGCCGTCACGTGACCGCCGTTCGGCTGCTGGAAGCGCAGTTCGCGGCCGCTCAGTGCCATGCCCCGCTGGGCGAGTTCGTCGGCCCGCAGCGCGTTCGGCGGGACGGCCCGGTCCTTCCGGGCGTTCAGGCTGGCCAGGTACTCCGCGCCGGCCTTGAGGGGCTCCCGGGACCGGTTGATGACGTTGCCGGTGCCGAAGTGGTCCTTGCCGAACATCCCGGACAGGCCCGGCACCTTCTCCAGCACCGCGCGCACACCGCCGTTGAGGAACTGCGTCTGGCTGCGCAGTTCCCGCTGGTCCAGGCCCATCGCCCGGACGCGCGCCGGGTCCTCGTGCGCCAGCAGGTGCTGGAGGACACTCTTCAGCCCGAGTCCCGAGTTCTTGTTGTAGGCCGCGTTGAAGAAGGCCGTCATCAGCTCGCGCGTGTTGCCGGTCGCCATCATCTCGCGGAACTCGGCGAGGCTCAGCCGTTCGCCGACCTGGCCGGCCGACTGGTCGTCGTCCTTGAGGAAGACCTTGTAGAGCTGTTCCTCGGGCACCTCCGGATGGGCCGCCCGCAGCGCCTCGTAGAGCCTCGCCACCGCGTTGCGCGCCGCGGCGACGGCCTTCGGGTGACGGTAGGCCAGCTCGCCGAGCCGCTGCTCGAACCGCTCGGCCCGCTCCTGGTGCTGCGGCGTCGCGTGGAGCGCCCCCTTGCGCGGGACGCCGAGCGGCTGGAGGTCCCGCTGCTCGGTGATCGGGTGGTCGGCCGTGGCCCCGGTCAGCGGGGCCGGGGCGTCCGGGTGCGGGGCGGTCCCGGTGACGTGCACCGCACCCGCCTCGTGCGCGGGCAGCTCCAGGTGCAGGAAGGCCCCGCCCTCCTCGATCCGGGGAACACCGTTGGCGTCCCAGCCGACCCGCGAGGCGACCACCGGGCGGGGGCCCTCCGCACCGGGGAACAGCCACAGCTTGCCGTCCGGGACGTGCAGGTCGAGCGCTACCCCGGGAAGCCGCTCGCGCAGCGCGCGCAGCACCTGTGCGGCGTAGGAGTCCTCACGGCCGCGGCCGGCGTCGCAGGCCAGGAACCGCAGCGACATCCGGTCCGACGTGCCGTCGTGCAGCTCCGCCAGCGCGGCGGCCAGCTCGTGCGGCGGGAGCGGCTTGCCGTTCCAGCCGGGTGCGCCGTCCTCCGTGACGCTGTGGTAGCCGAGGGTGACGGTCCCTTCCTCGGCGCGGATCTCGTTCAGCATGCGCTCGACCGGTGCCTGCGCCGAGCGGCTCGCGAGCGGGTCCGCCAGGACGTGCACACCGCCCTCGGTGCGGCCTCCGGCCAGTGCGCGCGCCACCTGGGCGACGGTCTCCGGGTCGGGCGCGGGGAGGAGGTGCGCTGCGTCGTGGTGTCGCGGGGTGGGCTGCTGCTGGGAGTGGTCGAGCTGCTGGGGGTGCTCCCGGTCCTGGCCGAGGAGGAGCGGCCGCTCGTCCGCGCCGAGCGTGGCGGCCGCCTCCGCCTCCCCGCAGATCGTCACCTTGAGCTCGCCGTCGGGCGCCAGCTCCAGCTCCGTCCACTCACCGGGCCGCATGCCGGTCGGCCGGCCCGTCTCGTCGAAGCCGAGGCCGCCCACCGCCCGCGGCTCGGCCCCGGGCAGCAGGGCCACCAGGTCCTCGGTCGCGACGGCGCGCAGCGTGACACCGGGCAGTTTCTCCCCGAGTCCGCGCAGGACCTGCGCCGCGAACGAGTTCTCCCCGCCGCGCCCGGCGTGGCAGGCGAGGAACCGCAGGGGCGTGTCCGCGGACCACTGCTTCCCGTACAGCTCCGCGAGCGCCGCGACGGTGTCCTGCACGCTGACCGGTTCGCCGTTCCACGTGGGGGCGCCGTCCGGCCGACTGCTGTGGTAGGCGAGCGCGAACGTGCCGGGATCGTGCGGCAGCGTCGCCAGGGACTCCCGGAGCTGGGCGCCGACCGGCTGTTCCCGCTGGTCCGGGTGGATCAGCCAGTGCACGCCGTTGCCGAACGGCGCGGCCAGCTCCCGCGCGATCGCCTCGCTCCGGCCCGGCACGACGGGGTCCGCGACACCGTGGAAGGGCATCGGGTTGACGTGGTAGACCGTCTTCTCCCCGGCCTCGAACTTCGTCTCCATCTCGCGCTTGTAGCCGTAGAAGAGCGGCACGACGGTCTTGCGGGAACCCACGTAGATCTGCCGGCTCTCCGGGAAGCCGTCGTCCGTGTAGCTCTCCGGCTTCGGCTTCGCGTAGGCGACGACGACATCGAGGTGGGGGAAGCGGGTGTTGACGTCCTGGACGACGAACTTGCAGCTGTCGCAGGTGCCCTGCGAGGACACCACGACGAGGCTGCCACGGGCCTCCGAGGCGTTCTTCTGCGTGAAACCCCACTCGTCCAGCTGGCGGTAGACGTCGCGCATGACGTTCACCTCGGCGTCGTTGCGCTGCTGCCGCAGCACGTCGGCGGCGAGCCCGTCGCCGCCCGTCACCTGATCGGCGATCCGCCGGAAGTCGTCGGCGATCCGCCCCTGCGTTTCGGCCAGGTTGCCGATCCTGGTCATCGTGTCCCCGCCGATGTTCTTCAGCAGGGCCTTGTAGCTGCCCGCCCACTTGGGCGCGGACGGATCCGACTTCGACAACTCGTCGTACATCTTCGCTATCGCCCGGGCGGAACTCTCCACCTGGGTCATCTGCGCCCCCGCCCGCCGAAAGTTCTCGGGGTCAACCGCGGGCCCGACCACCGCGGACTCGGGCGTGCTCGTCCGCTTCCCGGCCTCCTTGGCGAGCCCGACGGCTTCCTGCAACGCGTGGTGGGCCAGTCCGATCTCGTCCTTGTGTGCCGTGAACCTCTCGCCGGACGGTTCCGCCGGCAGCGCACCGGCGAGGTCCTGGAGGCGTTCGCGAGCGGACCGCAGTGCGGCCTCGGCCGCCTTGTGAGCGGCCCCGACGTCCTCCAGCACCTCCCTCGCTCTGGCCTGCCGCCACGCGTCAGCGGACTCCTCGGCGGCCCTGGCCAGCCACGGATGCACCTGCTTGACCGCGCTCTGCTGCTCCATGGCCCCGGCCCCGGCGTCCTCCGCCGCGCCGCTCCTGTGCTGCCCGGACTTCCAGTGCAGGTCCTGCCCGTTCCCGTCCTTGACCCAGAGGCCGGCCACGCCGTTCGTGCCCCCGCCGGCATCGAGATCGAAGTCCTTCAGCAGGTCCGAGAGGTGCTGCTCGTGGGAGGACTGCGTGTCCGGGCCCAGGATGACCGGACTCTGGTCCGCCGTGAGCGCGCCGGACGACGTCTCCGGCCGCGTCTCCACCTGCAGCTCGCCCTCGGGCGTCATCGTCAGGTCGATCCAGTCACCGGGCCTCGCGACGGACGGACGGCCGTGCTCGTCGAAACCGAACCCGACCACCGCCCGGGGCGCGGAATCGGGCAACAGAACCGCCAGGTCCCGGGTCGCGATGACCCGCAGCTCGGCCCCGGGCAACTGCACACGAAGACCACGCAGCACCGCCGCGGCGAAAGAGTTCTCCCCACCCCGCCCGGCACGGCACGCGAGGAAGCGCAGCGGCGTACCTTCGGGCCACTCCTTCCCGTGCAGCTTCACGAGCGCCGCGACCGCGTCCGCCACGCTCACCGGTTCGCCGTTCCACGTGGGCACGCCGTCCGGCCGGGTGCTGTGGTACGCGACGGTGAACGCACCGGGATCGTGCGGCAGCCTCCCCAGCGCCTCCCGGAGCTGCGTACCGACCGGCAGCTCACGCTGCGCCGGATCGGCCAGCCAGTGCGCGCCGTTGCCGACCGGCGTGGCCAGCGCCTCCGCGATCGCGTCGCTCCGGCCCGGCACGACGCCGTCCCCGCCACCGTGGAAGGGCACCGGGTTGAGGTGGTAGACCGGCTTGTCACCGACCATGAACTCCGTCTCGTGCAGCTTCTTGTAGCCGTACGCGATGGGCACGTCGAGGTACCGGGTGCCGACGTAGAGGTCGCGCGATTCCGCTTGCCCATCGTCCCCGTACCTCTCCGGCCTCGGCTTGGCGTAGGCGACGAAGACGTCGAGGTGCGGGAAGCGGGTGTTGACGTCCTGGACGACGAACTTGCAGCTGTCACAAGTCCCCTGCGAGGAGACGACCACGAGGCTGCCGCGGGCCTCCGCGGCGTTCTTCTCGGTGAACCCCCATTCGTCCAACTGCCGGTAGACGTCGCGCATGACGTTCACCTCGGCGTCGTTGCGCTGGCCCCGCAGGATGTCGGAGGCGAGCTCGTCGCCGCCGGCCACTCGGGCGGCGATCCTGCGGAAGTCCCGCGCCATCGCCTCTTGATTGTGCGTCAACTCATCGATCTTCGCCCGCGATTCACCGTTGATGTTGTTGCGCAGTGCCTTGTAGCTGCCCGTCCACTTGCCGTCGGCCGTCCTGTCGTCCGACAGCACCTCGACCATCTTGGCGATCGCCCGGGCGGGGCCCTCCACGCGGGCCGTCTGGTGCCCGACCTGCTGGAAGGTCTCGGGCGCGACCGCGAGGTCGCCGATCGGGTTGTTCTGCTTCTTCGTCTTCGCGACGGCCGCCTTGGAGAGCTCGATGGCGGCCTCCAGGTCGCGGTGGGCCTGGCCGACCCGCTCCCGGTGCGCCGCGAAGTCGGCCCTGGAGAGGTTCTCCGGCAGGTGCGCGGCGAGCGCCTCGAGCTGACGGCTCGCGGCCGAGAGTGCGGTCCTCGCGGCCTCGTGCGCGGCCCAGACGTCCTCCAGGACCTCCCTGGCCCTCGCCTGCCGCCATGCGTTCGCGGACTCCTCGGCGGCCCTGGCCAACCAGGGGCTCACGTCCTTGACCGCACCCTGCTGCTCGACCGACTGCGCCTCGCGCTTCGGTTCCCCGTTCACGAGGTGTGGAGACTTCCACGCCAGGTTCGCCCCGTCCGTGCCCTTCACCCAGAGACCGGCCGCTCCCAGGGTGCCACCGGAGTGATCGAGATTGAAGCCCGTGAGGACGTGCCCGAGGTACTGCTCGGCGAGCGTGCCGCCGGGCGCGGACGGCTGCTCCGCCGGGACTCCGACGTGCTGCGGCCCGTCCAGGACTGAGGCGATCGACGAGGCGGCGTCACCCTCGGCCTGCACCGGCGGCCGAGCCGTGTGCACCGGCGCCGCCGGCGGGGGCATGTGGGGTTCCTGCGGCACCTCGCGGAGGGCGAGGTCGAACCGGATCTGGAAGATGTCCCCGTCGCGGCTCAGCGTCACCGAGGAGACGTGGTACTCGCGGCCGCCGGGCCGCCCGCTCATGGTGTTGTGGTCCAGGACGGTCCGCACGGTCTGCCGCCCGTTGTCCGTCTCCAGCACCGTCCGGAAGGCCGCCTCGTCGTCCTCCGGCCGGACGGTCAGCGAGCCGTTCTCCGGCAGCACGACGTGGAGTGCGTCGCGGGTCTCGTGCCCCGACACGTTCTGGTGGAAGATCGCCTCGGGCATCGTCGGCGCCAGCGGGATCTCCGGGTTCAACAGCGCCTGCTTGACGTCGGCGGCCGAACCGTTGCGCTCGTGGTAGGCCGCCGACCACTGCACCAGGAACGCGTCGCTCGCGAACAGCCGGGCGACCGTCGGGTCCTCCTCGGGATCCGCCTTGTAACTCTCGGCCACCACGGCGACCCCGCGGTTCCCGTCGAACCCGAAGGAGTTGGCGAACAGACCGCCCTTCAGCGGCCGCCCCCCGGCGGTGTCGTCGGGGTTCGCCTTGTAGCCCTTCGTCTTCTCCTCGACCTCGAAGAACTTGTGGTCGCCGAACTCCCGCCTCGCCACCTCGTCGAACGCCGGGAGCCGCTTGGGGTTGCGGATGTCCCGGACAGCCCTCGTCATCTCCCTCGCCTGGTAGGCCGGCAGCCGCTCCGCCCACGGCGGTGGCGGCGGCATGTGCAGGGCGGACCCGTCCGCGACGGGCCCCCCGTGCTCCGGCCGCGGCTGCGGCTCGTGCGCGGACTCCGTGGCCAGGTGTGCGTCGCCGTCGCCCAGCAGGTGCCGCACGCCCTCGTAACCCTCGTTCAGGCGCACGGGGTTGGCGCGGTTCTCGTGCCCGGGCAGCGGCTCGTCCCCGTAGAGGCGCCGCAGCAGGGCGGACACCTCCGGCGACTCGTTCCGCCGCACCCAGCCGGGGCCGTTGTTGCGCTGCGCGCCGGTGTGGGGGTCGTGACCGCGGTTGGTGCCGAGGTAGGCGTTGGTGAGCTGCGCGAAGTACTCGTGCTCGCTGCGGGACGCGTAGGTGTCGCCGCGCTCGCCGCGCCGCGGCCCGTCCGTCCAGTGGACGCGGTCGCCGCCCGCCAGCTTGTCCCGGTAGGCGTCCCGGACGATCTCGCGGTCGTGCGGCGACAGGACGTTGAGGACCGAATGGGCGAACTCGTGGGTCGTCGTCGAGTAGCCGTCCGCGTAGTTGTTGGAGGCGGGGCCGATCGTGGTGCGCTCGCCGAGGAGGTTCTCCTCCGTCACCACCGTGTGGTTGCCGCCCGCGCCGCGCACGGAGTCCCAGCTCCGGCCGGCCGAGGCGGCGCCCCGGCCCTGCCGCCCGCCCAGGTGGGCGAGCGGGCCGGCATCGGTGATCGGGACGTCCCTGGGCACGATGTGGACCCGGTACTCCGCCTCCAGCAGCCGCAGCGCGACGTCGCGGTCCTGCAGCATCCGCGCGAGCAGCGCCACGGCCTCGCGGCGGGCCGGTCCGGGCTCGGCGGTGCGGGGGTCGACGTCGACCATCAGGTGGGCGGCGGTCTCCGCGAACTCCCGGGTGTCGCCGAGCCTCTTCAGGCTCTCGATCACGGCCGCGTCGCGCGCCAGCGCCTGCCGCTGCTCGTTGGGCAGCGTGCGCAGCGCCTCCGCCCGTTCGGCGGGGGTGAGTTCGTGCAGCTTCGTGAGGCCGGGCGGCGGCACGTGCTCGCCGGACGGCCCGGTGGTGCCGTCGGAGGACGTCCTCAGGAGGTCCCCGAAGGTGCGCCGGTCGGCGGAGGATTCGTCGAACGCCCTTGCGCGCGCGGCGGATTCGGCGCTGCGGACCGCAGGGCCGGTGCCGTTCTCCCCCGTCCGAGCCTGGGTGTCGGCGAAGCGCGGGGAGCGGGCGAGGTCGTCGACGACGTGCTGGACGTACTGCGGGTCGACGGCGCGCCCCGCGGCGGATCCGATGAACTCGACGGTCTGGGCCGCGGGTTCCCACTCCCCGGCTGCCTCCCGCCGGCGAAGGAGGTCGGCCATCTCCTCCGGCGGGATCTCCTTGCCGTCCAGTACGGGCCGGCCGTTGTCGCCGATGTCCACGGGGACGGAGTAACGGGTCCCGTCCTCCGACGCGTGACCGAGGACGTCGGAGACGTGTCCGACCGTCGGGTTCTCCTCGGCGACCGGCAGGACGGGTACGTCGGCTACGCGGGTGTTCTTCGGGAGGTCCGGAAGCGGCTTCGGCACCTCCGGCGACGGCTTCGGGAGGTCCGGCAACTCCTTCGGCACCTCCGGCGCTGTCGAGCCCGACGTCGCGACCCGCGCCGGCGGGGCGACCTGCCCCGGCGCCTCGGGCTCGCTCGACCGCGGTGCGGACGGCGAACTCCCGTCCCCCGACGAGGTCTTGACCGCTCCCTGCTGCCCGCCGGTCTCGTGCCCGGACGTCTGCTGGTGCTCCGTGCCGCCCTGGACCTTCACCGAATCGGGCACCGGCGCGATCGGGGCCTTCTCCGACGACGAGGACGACGACGAGCCGGAGGACGAGTACGACGCAGCCTTGCCCCCGACGGTCGACGTGCTCCCCGCCTTCGGCACCTCGGTGTGCGCCGACTCGCCCGAGTGCTCCACCTTGACCGGCATCGGCTTCGGGCGCGGCACCGGGAACGGCGTGGGACGGCCGGTGAGGTTGGCCACCGCCGAGAGGATGGTGAGCGGGTGGTTCCAGGGCAGGTACTGGGTCCCGGGGCCCGTGTCGTTCGGGTCGGACAGCTTCTCGGAGACCCAGGTCTTGTACCGCTCCACGAGCGGGTGCACGGCCAGGTGTCCCATGTGGCCGACGAAGCCCATGGCCATGCCGGAGACGAAGCTCTCCCAGCTGACGGAGAACTTGTGGTCGGGCCCGAAGGTGAGGTTGTAGAAGCCCTCGGTGAGGCCGTTCTGGACGCC
This sequence comes from Kitasatospora sp. NPDC001660, assembly GCF_053596725.1. NCBI lineage: Bacteria > Bacillati > Actinomycetota > Actinomycetes > Kitasatosporales > Streptomycetaceae > Kitasatospora > Kitasatospora sp. NPDC001660. The sequence continues at coordinate 183,926 of NZ_JBSFGU010000008.1, forward strand.
GCCGCCCAGGTAACCGCCCAACGCCATGCCCACCTTGAACAGCCTGGTGTCGCCGCCCACCTTGTCGAGCAGACCGGGGACCTGCTTGAGCAGCTGGTCGACGCCCTCCGAACTCAGCTCGCCCGGCTTCAGCGCAGCCCGCATCGCGTCGCGCAGCGCCTCGTGCTCGGCCGCCCCGCGCCCACCGTTCTCCGCCATCGCGCGGGCGAAGTCCTTGCCGAGGGCCGCGGCCTCCTCCTTGCCGAGGATGCTGCCGAAGTGCTTCTCGAAGACCTGCGCGACGTCCTTCTCGAACCGGGCCACCGCCTGTGCGGGGAGTTCGCGCAGGCCGCCCTTGAAGGCGTTCGCGATGTCGTGGGAGTAGCGGCCGATGGTCTGGGCCAGGTCGTTGCCGAAGGCCTCCGCCGACTCCTTCGCCAGCCACTTCTCGCCGTCCCGCGCGGCCGCTCCCGCCGCACTGTGCGCAGCCTCCTCGGCCAGGGCGTTCTCGGCACCCTTCGCGGCGTCTCGGGCGGCCGCTCCTGCCGCGCTGTGCCCGGCCTCGTCGGCGAGGGAGTTCTCGGCGGTCCGTCCGAGGTCCGTGCCGAGGGCCTTCGTCGCGTCGTTCTCGATCGCCCGCAGCCCGTCCTTGGACAGGACGCCGGCCAGGCTGTCCTTGGCGAGCCCGTTGGAGACCTTGGCGAGGTCACCGCCGAGGACGCGACCGGCCTCCTTGCCCAGGCTCTTGCCGATCACGCCCCGGAAGAGCTTGGTCAGCCCGCCCCCGATCAGGCCCAGCGGCCCGCCGATGAGGCCGTTGAGGGCTCCGAACTCGACGGCCTGGAGCAGGGACTTGGTGTCCCACTCGCTCTTGTGGCCCTTCTCGATCTGGATGAGCTGGATGATCGTGTCCATCATCACGCCGCCCGCGATGCTCACGAACGTGTGCATCACGATCCGGTCGAGCAGCCAGGAGAGGATCTTGCGGATCACGCCCTCGGCGACCAGTCGGGCGGCCACGATCTGGCCGAGCGACGCCCCGGCGGTGAACGGGGCGGCGGCGATCGCCCAGGCGATCTCGGCGGCCAGCTGCACGAGCTGACCGATGATCATCCACTTCGTGTACTCGACCTGGTTGGCGGTGTCGTGCGCGACCTTGCCCAGTTGGTTGGCCTGCTCGGCGGCCTCGGCCAAGGCGCTGCCCCCACCGATACTGATCAGCGTGGCCGCCATGTCGGCGAAGCCGTCGCCGGTCCGGCCCGAGACCTGTTCCTGGCAATAGGCGGTCAGGTCCCGGATGTAGTCCTCCAACTGCGGCATGTCCTGGGCGACGAGCAGGTAGTCGTCACCGGCGAGGCGCAGTTTGTCCTCGTCCGCCTCCGGCCACGCCATGCCGGTCAGACCGTGGAAGAGCTTGGCGAGCCCGTCCGGGATGTGGATCGACATGGCGGTGGAACTCCTGAGGGGTACGAGGTACGTCGGCCGGGCCGTCCGGAGGCGCTGGTGCCGTGGCACCAGCGCCGTGGCACTAGACGCCCGAGGCGAGGTCGTCGTCCGTGCGGGTGAACAGCTTGGCGGCGCTCTGGCCGTTGTGGCCGGCCTTCTCGGCGATCTTGCTGACCTGGCCCAGCATCTTGAGGAGGCCCTTCGTCGGCGGGTCCACCGTCTCGAAGTAGGTGTTGCCGATCTCGTCGTGGCCGGCCGCGTCGGTGTTGAACCCGTCGATCTCGTGGACCCTGCCCTGCATCCTGAGGAGCAGGGCCGACATCTCGGGGTACTTGGAGAAGGCGGACCCCATCGCCGCCGTCGCCTTGAACTCAGCCACGGAACTCCTCCTGCCGCTCGCGCCGGGCCCCGGCGGTGAAGCCGGGGCGCATCGCCTGGAGCGGGGCGAGCAGTTCGTCGAGCTCGGTGCCGCCGGTCATCGAGGCGCGCAGCGTCTCGCCGAGACCCTCGAAGGAGCCCAGGGACTCCGTCACCTTGGCGCCCATGTCCGCGCGGGCCTGGTTCAGGACGTCGGCCAGAGCCATGCCCAACTGGGCCGGCGCCATGGAGCGGTAGGCGGTGGTGTGGAAGGTCAGCGACACCACCTGGCCCTGCGCGCCGAGGACGGCCGTGACCATGCGGTCCTTGGAGGTGACGGAGACCGTGGTCGCCTGGAGCTTGCTGGTCGCCTCCGCCAGCTTGGCCTGCTGCTCGCGCAGGGTCTCCATGGCCTCTTCGATTTGTTGCGCGAACGGGGAGACCGCCATCTGACGCCTCTCGGAGAAGGACGCGCCCCGGGCCCCACGGGGGTCGGGGCCAGGGGCGCGTCGGCTTTGGGGTTGCTACTCGGGACAACGGGAGGGGCAGCGGGTCGCGTTCAACCCTCGCGCCGTCACCGGCCGATGACTCCGCTGACGGCGCCCTCGTCGGTACCCCACACCTCTTCGTCCTCGGCCAGCCAGGTGGTGCGCTGCCGCTCCTTGCCCTCCTGCTGACCTCCCGCGCCCATGCCGCCGGGCGGCATCATCGGCGGCATGCCGCCGCCACTGGTGGCGACGTTGCGGCCCTGGAGTTGGGCCTCCTCCTGGGCCAGGTTCGCCGCACCCCGCCGGCCGGCGGCCTGCTCGGTCAGCGCCTGTTCGGCGGCGGCCTTCTTGGCGGTCTCCAACAGGGCCTGGTCCGCCGGGGAGTTGACCGCTCCGTTCTCGCTCACCGCCTTCTCGCCGTAGAACCCGCCGGTGAGGGTCAGCGGTGAGCCGGACCCGGTCTCGGGCTTCGGTACGCCCACGTCGGAGAGCGACAGTCGGCTGCCGCCCGACGATCCCGACAGGCCACTGCCGAGGTCGAGGTCGAAGGAACCCGGATCGGACCACCGGTTCCCGCCCCGCAGCGACCCGAGGTCGAACCCGCCGTTGCTGGTCGCGGGGTCGAGCGTGGTCAGGGAGTTGAGGGCGTGCTCCTCGTCGGAGACCAGCTGCTCGTTCGTCGTGACGGGCTTGCCGTCGGCGCCGAGGAGGCGGCCGTCCTTGTCGATCGAGCCCTTCTTGCCCGCGTAGACCGGATTGCCCCTGGCGTCCCGCAGTTGCTTGCCGTCCGGGCCGAGGACCATGCCGTTCTCGTCGATCTTCGAGCCCGGCGGCACCGTGAAGTACCCGCCGCCGGGGACGACCGGCGTCGGCTTGCCCAGCGTGGTGCCCTTCGGGACGACCAAGGGCGCGCCGTCCGGGCCAGGCACCGGCTTGTGGTCGGGGCCGATCACCCGCCCGTGGCCGTCGATGGTCGAGCCGGGCGGGACGGTCAGCGGTTGGCCGTCCTTGCCGAGCAGCGGCTTCCCGTCCTTGTCGAGCAGCGGGACGCGGGTGCCGCCGGTGTTGCCGCCGTTCGGATCCAGGGTGAGCGGCCCGCCGTGCTTCGGCGGGGGCGGTCCACCGCCGTTGAGGTGGAGTGGGCCGCCGCCGTGCTTGTCTCCGCCCTTGCCGTCACCGCCGCCTGCGCCACCGTCGAGGTTGAGCTTGTCGTTGCCGTCCTTCCCGCCCGGACCGCCGCCGCCGTCCTTGCCGTCACCCCCGCCGCCACCGCCGGTGCCGTCGGGGTTCGGCGGGGTGACGGGGGGTGGTGTGGGGGTCTCGGTCGGGATGTCCGTGTACAGCGACATCGAGACGTCGACGAACCTGTCGCTGAGGGTGCCCATGTACCCGAGCGCGGGCTTGTCGAGGTTGTCGACGACGTAGTTCTTCCAGAGCTGCTTGGCCCGACCTTCCACGGCGGAGAGGAACGCATCGCTCCTGACATCGAGGCCGTTGGCCAGGACCGTCTGGTCACCGTTATCGCCCTTGCCTATCGTGGCCTGGCCATTGCTGAGCAGTCCCATCAGCGCCTCCCGCAGGCAGGGGATGGGCGAACACTTCGTGCTGAAGTTCCTCCAAGCGTCGCGAACCTTGGTCAGGTTGGTGTACGCGTCCCCCAGGGCCAGTTGCGCGTCGTCCAGCGCTTTCACGGGGTCTCCGTGCCGCTTGATCCGGAACTCCAGGAGCGCCAGGGCGTTCTCGATGCCGGTCAGGAACGACTTCAGTTCGCCGGCCGCAGTGCCCTGGAAGTCGCTGTCCGCGACGTCGAGGTCGTTTCCCCACGCGTGGATGTCGGACTTCATCAGATCGAGCAGCGCGCCGAGGTTCTTCACCAGGTAGGCGCCGGACGTGAGGCTCGGCCGGCTCGTGGCCTTGTTCTCCCCGCCCAGGATCAGAGCGGGCATGAAGAGGTCTATGTTGCCGACGAACTGGTCCCACTTGTTGTTCGCGAAGTCGAAGCCCGGTTTGTCCTGACCGTTGCCTTTGTAGTTGCCGTTGAGTCCGACCCACCAGGTGTCGCCGTCCGAGTCCGACAGGACGGCGATGACGGCGACGTCGTTGTCTTTCCCGTCGACCAGCTTGGTCGTCGACCGGACGATCGATCCCTTGATCCAGTCCCCGACGATCGCGGGGTTGGCCACGTCGTCGCGGGAGACGGGGCTGGGGTTGCCGAAAGCCTTCAGCGCCTTTTCCCAGGGATAGTCGGCCCCACCGCCACCACCGCCGCCACCGCTGCCACCACTCTCGGCCAATCGAATCACTCTCCTGCGGATCCTGCGGATCCTGCGGATCCTGCGAACGCTGCGAACATTGCGAACGACGTGGGCTGCCACTCACGGATGGCGTCGCGGGCCCGGCGACCATGCCCGGGCCCGCGACGGCACTCAGGCCTTCGGCGGGGTCGTGGGAGGCACGGGGGGTGGCGTCACCGGGTTGGTCGAGCTCGTGTTCGGCGAACCGGAGAGGATCGTGAACATCTCGGTCGCACTGAGCGCGTGCTCCTCGCCGGTCGCGAACTTCACCGAGGCCAGGTCGAGGCCGTCCGACACCTGGTCCAACGCCTTGACGAGGGCGTCCAGTTGGGCCTTCACCGCCTTGGTGAAGTTCTGGAAGTCCGTCTGCATCTGGGTCGAGGCCGGCATCTCGAGCGCACCCAGCAGCTTGCTGTAGCCGTCCGGGTTGTCCACGGTCCCCAGGCTGTCCCCGCCCGCCGCGAAGGCCTGGATCTGGCGGATCAGGTTGGTGTGCTTGTCACTGGTGTCGTGCGCGGGCGAGTTGGTCGGCGGTGCGTTGCCCAGCAGCCAGCTGCGCCAGAGATCGACCTGCGTCCTGATGGAGTTGAGGCTGTCCTCGGTGGTCCGGAATTCCTTGGCCATGCCCGTGCCCCGCTCAGAAGCCCGCGGCGGCGGCCCGGTCGGCGTACTTCATCGCCTGGTTCATCTCGTCGAGGGCCCGGGCGCCCGCCTGCATGTCGTCGTGCATGTTCTGCGAGCTGCTCCTCGCGATGTTCAGGAACTCGGTGAACGCCTGCTTGTACTGGCCTGCGTTCGCCTCCATGCCCTGGAGCCGGCCGATCAGTTCCTCCAGGCCGCTCTGCATGGTGTGGGCCGCGCTGAGCAGGTCCTGGAAGGCCGCGTCGATCGACTCGTGCCTGAGCATGATGTCGGTGGGGCCGCTCATGGCGTCTCCTCTTCGTGTTCGTGGGTTTTGTCGAGGTGATGACGTGGCGTCAGCTCTTGCCGCCGAGGGCGTGGTAGACGCCGTCCGAGGCGCCCCAGTTGCCGCCCTGGACGTGGGCGTCCTCTTCGGCCTTGGTGAGGATCGAGCGGGCGCTGCCCAGGTCCTGGGTGAGCTTGTCGAAGGCCTGCATGACCCGCTTGTAGTTCACGACCCAGTCGTTGACCTTGTCCTGGAAGGCCTTGCTGGCCCCGGAGACGTAGTTGGCGGCGATCTCCATGTTGATCCGCTCGACCGTCTGGCCGGAGCTGATCATCTGCGAGATCTGGCCTTCGAGGCTCTGCAGGGCGTTCTGGATCGCCTGCTGCTCCACATTGAGCATGCCGCCGGGTGCGGGGGTGGTCATCGGAGCTCCTTTCGTTCGTCGGTCTATCTCGTCAACGGAGGCTGTTCGCGGGCCGGTTCAGCCGCAGGTGGGCGAACTCCCCCGGCCCGCGGGCGCACTCGTCGCGGCGTCGCCGCCGAGGACGGACGGGTCCAGGCCCGGGCCCGTCGGCAGCAGTCCCAGGACGCCCGACGGGACGGCCACCGGGGTGGCGCCGGCGTAGCCGAGCTGTTTGACGGCGGCGGCGGACGGCAGCGGGTAGCGCACGCCTGCCTCGGTCACCAGGTACTCGGTGCTGCCCGTGCCGGCGCCGGAGAGCGCCCGCACGAGCGCCCCGCGGCCCGGGCGGACGGCGACCAGGTCGGCGGCCGCACAGCCCGGGGGCGACACCGGCGCCCGGCCCGCTCCGGCGTCCGCCGTGCTCAGGACCGTCACCGCGCCGACCGGTGCCCCCGTGCCGACGTGCAGGTCCGCGCACACGCCCTCGTCGCGCAGCAGCGGGACGAGGGTCGGCGGGGACTCGGGCAGGCCCGGCGTCGGGGCCGCGGCGCCGGGCGCCGTGTGCGCGGCGAGGTCGGCGGCGCCGATCCGCGCGGGTGCCGGGGCCGTCCCGCCGTAGGCGTCGTTCTGGGTGCGTGGGTCACCCAGGAGGAGGGCGAACTGCGTGCCGGTCAGCGGCACCAGCCCCTCCCGCTGCAGCACGTAGTGCACGCCGCCGGGGGCTTCGAAGAGCCGGCCGACGCGGGTCGGGCCGCCGGCCAACGCGGGGCCCGGGTCGCCGCGTCCGGGGACGGCGGGCGCGGCGAGGTCGGGGCCGGCGGGCAGCGCGTTGAGCAGCCCGGCCGGGACGGGGAACGGCGTCGTGCCCGAGTAACCCAGCGCCTGGATGGCCTTGTTCGCCGTGTCGACGCGCAACCGCTGGCCCTGCCAGAGCAGGTGGACGGCGCTGTCCGGGGTCGTCACCAGCAGGCCCTGGCCAGGGGTCAGGGCCTTGCCCTCCCTCACCGGGTCCAGTTGCACGCCCAGCCTGGGCACGGGCGCGGCCCCGTCGGCCGCCGGCTGGGCGGTGGCACACACCAGCCAGGTGCCGCCCGCCAGGTCGGCGGCCGGCGGCAGCCCGTCCGGCGCGCCCGCGATGCCCACCGGCGCGCCGCGCGGGGTGTCCGCGAGCGAGGCCCGGCTCACCTCCTCGACCGCCATCTGCTCGCCGGCCACGAGCTTCGCGCTGGTGTCGTTGAGCACCGGGTGCAGCTGCCCGCCGACGTAGAGGTAGCGGGCGCCGGTCTCCTTGACCATCACCAGCGTGCCGGGCTTGGCCCACGCCGTGTCGCCGCCGGGCACCATCACCCCGTAGACGGCTGCGCCGAGTCCGATCAGCACGCCCAGCGCGAGCCCGGTCACCGCGCCCCGGGTGGTGCGTCCGGTCGGGGTGTCGGCGGCGTCGGGCTCGGCGCGCAGCATGCCGGAGGCGAGTCTGCTCACCACGAACAGGTGGGCCTGCACCTGGTCGCGTCGGGACTGCATCCACGTCCTCCCCGTGTCTCCGGGCGCCTGGGTGCGCGCCCCTCTCCGTGAACGGGCCCGGCGGGCGGGGGCGTTCAACGGCGTCGTGTCCCGGTGGGCTACCGGCGGGTAAGCTGCGGCCGAACCATCGGCGTGACGGCAGGGCGGGACTCATGGGGATACGGCTGCTCGGCCCGGCGGAGCTTCGGCTCCGCACCGGCGCCCCCACCGTGGTCGGAGGTGCCCAGCGGCGGGCGGTGCTCGCCCTGCTGGCGCTGGAACTCAACCGGACGGTCGCGGTGGAGCGCTTCGTCGAGCTGCTCTGGGACGACGAACCGCCGGCGCATCCCAAGGCCGCCCTGCAGGGCCACATCGCCGCACTGCGCAAGCTGCTCGCCGAGCCCGGCTCCCCCTTCGAGCTGACGACCCGCTCCCCCGGCTACCACCTCACCGGCGACCCGGCCACCGTCGACGCACTGGCGGCCGAGGACCTGGCCGCCCGGGCCGCCGCGACGGACGACGACGAGACAGCAGCCGCGCTCCTCGAACAGGCCCTGCGCCTGTGGCAGGGAGCCGCGCTCGCCGACCTCCCCGCCACCCCGCTCGCCGCCGCCCTAGCCCGCCGCCTGGACGGGACCCGCACCGAGCTCCTCACCGCGTGGGCGCAGCGCCAACTCCGCCTCGGGCGCGGCTTCGCGGCCGCCCCGGCGCTGGAGCAGGCCGTCGCCGCCGACGGGCTGCGCGAGCCCGTCGTCGCCCTGCTGGTCCGCTGCCTGCACCAGAGCGGCCGCACCTCCGCCGCACTGGAGGCCTACCACCGGGCCCGTGCGTGCCTCGCGGAGGAGCTCGGCGTCTCTCCCGGCCGCGAGCTCCAGCAGGCCCTCACCGAGGCGCTCGCCGACGAGGAGCCCACCGAACCGCCGACGCCCACGCCATCGACAGCACCCGACCAACTCCCCGCCCCTCCACGCGGGTTCGTCGGCCGCGAGGCGGAGGGCCGCTGGCTCGACGCCCAGTGCGGCCCGGACCGCACCGGGGACGGCCTGGCCGTCGTGGTCGGCCCGGCCGGAGTCGGCAAGACGGCGACGGTGGTCCGCTGGGCGCACCGCGCGGCGCCCGGTTTCCCGGACGGCCGGCTCTTCGCCGACCTGCGCGGCTTCGACCCGGCCGGACCGGCCGACCCGGCGCACGCCCTCGGCCGCTTCCTGCGCGCGCTCGGCGTGCCCGAGCCGGCGATCCCCGAGGACCGGCCCGACCGCGCCGCGCTGTTCCGGGAGCGGACCCGCGGGCGCCGGATGCTGGTGGTGCTGGACAACGCGCGCAGCGCCGACGACGTCGCCGACCTGCTGCCCGCCGGGCCCGACTGCGTCACCGTCGTCACCAGCCGGAACAGCCTGGAGGAGCTGGTCGTCGCCGACGGCGCGGCGATGCTCCAGGTCGACGTGCTGCCCGACGCCGACGCCCACCGCCTCCTCGAGATCCGGCTCACCGCCGAGCGCGTGGCGGCCGAGCCGGACGCGGCGCGGCGGCTGGTCGAGCTGTGCGACCGCCTCCCCCTCGCCCTGCGCATCGCCGCCGCCCGGCTCACCGCCCGGCCGGGCTGGCAACTTGCCGACCTCGTCACCGAGTTGACGGACGAGCGGACTCGCCTGTCCACGCTCGCCACTCCGGACGGCGCCCTCGGCGTCCACTCGGCACTCAGCCTGACGTATCGTCATCTACCGTCGCACGCACGCAATCTTCTCCCTCTCCTGACTCCTCACCCAGGCACCGAGGTCGACGTCCACGCGGCCGCCGCGCTGCTGGCCACTGGCACCGACGCAACCCGGCTCGCCCTCGGCTCCCTGGCCGCCCACCACCTGCTGACCGAGACCACCCCCGGCCGCTTCGCCCGCCACGACCTCGTCCGCCTCTACGGCGCCGAGCTTTTCGCGGACCTCCCCGCCGCCCGGCAACAGGACGCGTTCCGCCGCCTCGTCGACTACGAGCTGCTGGCCACCGGCACGGCCATCCGCCGGCTGAACCCCTACCACGAGCCGTTCCGGCCCCCGGGCACCGAGCACCTCGCCCTCCCCCGGCTCACCGACCCGCAGGCCACGCTCGCCTGGTGCCACGCCGAGGAGCCGGTGCTACGCGCACTCGTCACGGCCGCCGCCGACCGCGGCGAGCACGACCGCGCCTGGCGACTGGCCCGGGCGACCGCCACCCTCTACTACGGCGCCGGGCGCGTCCACGACCGCCTCGCCTGCCTGCGCGTCGGGCTGGACGCCGCCCGGACGAGCGGCGACCGCGAGGGCCTGGCCGCGATGGAGGCCGCGACGGCCTGCGCCCTCGGCTCCACCGGGCGTGTCGCCGAGGCGCTGCCCCTCGCCGGGCGGGCCGTCGAGCGCACCACGCCGGACGACGGCGACCTGCACATCCACGCCCTCTCCGTCCGCGCCTCGATGACCGCCCTCTCCGGCGACCAGGCCGAGGCCGACCGCCTCTCCGACGCCGCCCTGGCCCTCGTCCGGCGCACCGGCCTGCGCGAGCACGCCGCCACCGTGCTGAGCAACGCCGCCGCCCTCAAGGTCGTCCTCGGCGCCCCGACCGCCGCGCTCGACCTCGCCCGCGAGACCCGCGACCTGCTCTCCGCGCAGCCGACCTCCAACGCCTACGTGTGGGCGATGGTCAACGAGGCCTTCGCCCTGCACGCGCTGGACGACCCGCACGCCGCCGAGCTCACCTGGCGCGAGGCGCTGCACCTGTGCCGCTCCTCCGGCAACGTCCGGCTGCACGCCCTGGCGCATCGCCACTTCGGCGAGTTCCTGGCCGCGTTGGGCCGTTCCGCCGAAGCCGCAGAGCATCTCCGCACCGCCGGCGAGCTGTACACGGCACACGGGGACGTCCAACTGGCCGAGAACCTCGACCGGTTGCTGTCGCGCAACCCCGAGACCACCCAACCCCTGGAGGCGACATGACCGTTCACCACCTGGACTGCGCCACGATGTGCCCGATCGGCGGCCGCGCGCTGATGGGCGGCGGCGGGCGGCTGATCGGCCGGCTGGCCACCCACTGCCTGCTGGTCGAGGGCGGTGACGGGCTGATCCTCGTCGACACCGGCTTCGGCACCGCCGACATCGCCGACCCGCACGACCGCCTCGGGCGCCGCTTCCTGCTCACCGTCCGACCCCAGCTCAGGCCCGCCCGAACGGCCCTGCACCAGGTCCGCGCCCTCGGGCACGACCCGCGCGACGTCCGCGACATCGTGCTCACCCACCTGGACCTCGACCACGCGGGCGGCCTCGGCGACTTCCCGCACGCCCGCGTCCACGTCCTCGCCGACGAACTCGGCGCCGCCCGCGCCCGCACCACCCTCGGCGAGCGCGACCGCTACCGACCGGCCCAGTGGGCGCACGACCCGCACTGGGTCGAGCACCGGCCGGACGCCGCCACCGAGGACTGGTACGGCTTCCGCGCGATCCCCGTCCTCCCGAAGGCCGGCACCGACATCCTGCTCATCCCTCTCACCGGACACACGCGCGGCCACTGCGGCGTCGCCGTCCGCACCGGCGACCGCTGGCTGCTCCACGCCGGGGACGCGTACTTCAACCGCGCCGACATCGCCCCCGGCCTCCCGCGCCGCCCGGCCGGCCTGACCGCCTTCCAGCGCCTCGTGGCCGTCGACAACCCCGCCCGCCTCCACAACCTCGACCGCCTGCGCGCCCTGCAGCGCACCCGCCCCACCGACGTCCGGATCATCTGCGCCCACGACCCGGCCGACCTCCCCGTCACCTGAGCTGCCCGGACCCGTCGCCCGTGCGGCCGAGCGCAGCGCGCGGGAACGGCGGGGTGCTGCGATCTTCGGAAGGCACCCGGCCGCGCCCGGCCGCCGGGTCCCCCCGTCCCGAGACCGTGGAGGCCCGGATGTGGCAGGCTCCCCCCGCCCCCGTATCGCGTGAGTGGCTCCCGGTCCTGGACATGCCGGCGCCCGGCCCGCAGAACCGCTGGACGGTGCTGCTGCGCGCCCTCCTGCTGATCCCGCAGTTCGTGGTGGTGTGGGTGCTGTCGGTGGTGGCGTTCTTCGTCACGGTGATCGGCTGGTTCGCGGCCCTGGTGCTCGGCCGGCTGCCCGGCTTCGCGGCGGACTACCTCACCGCGTTCGTCCCGTACGACACCCGCGTCACCGCGTACCTGATGCTCACGCTGGACCGCTACCCGCCGTTCCGCTTCCGGACCCCCGAGTACCCGGTGCAGGTCGAGCTGCGGCCCGGGGAGCTCAACCGGCTGGCCGTCCTGTTCCGCGTCGTCCTGGTCATCCCGGCGGCGATCGTGCAGGGCGTGGTGTACGCGGGGTGGTGGACGGTGGCGTTCATCATCTGGCTGGTGGTGCTGGTCCTCGGCCGGATGCCGCAGCCGCTGTACGAGGCGACGGCCGCGATCGTGCGCTACCGGATGCGCGTCACCGCCTACTTCGTGATGCTCACCTCCGCCTATCCCAAGCGCCTGTTCGGCGAGGAGCCGGGCAGCGAGCCGGAGCCGGCGTCGGCCACCCGCCCGCTCGTCCTGAGCGGCGCCGGGCGCGGCCTGCTCGTCGTCTTCGTCCTCCTCGGCGTGATCTCCTGGGTGACGAGCTCGATCGCCTCGTCGGTGAACTCGGGCGACAACGACGAGACCGTCAACCCGACCCAGCAGGTCATCGCACCCCTCGTGCCGGGTCCCGCCCACCACGGGCCTCAGAGCCCGCTCGGCCAGTTGTAGCCGCTCGGCACGGTGACCGTGGCGTTCTCCGCCGCCGTGCCGTAGACCAGGGCGATCTCGTCGTGCGGGTGCAGAATGATCGCCGCCGGATCGCCGGCCACCGGTTTGCCGTCCACGTACGCGGTGAGCGTGTGGGTGGCGTCGGTGCGCAGCCCGCCGAGGTGGTCGGCGGAGGCGGAGACCTGCCACTCGGTCAGGAACTGGCCGAGGCTGAAGTCGGCGTTCACCGGCGACTCGACGTGGATGACGCCGGTGGTGTCGTGGGTGTGCAGCGGGCTGATCCTCTGCGCGCTCTCGTCGATGCCGACCAGCGCCGGGACGGCCACGGGTTGCCCGTCGGCGTAGACGTCGAGGTGGGTGTGGATGTGCAGGGCCGTGCCCTCGGCGCCGAGCATCGGCAGCCCGGCCGCTTTCACCGCCGCCGCGACGTCGGCGGGCGCGTCCCAGGGCGGCGGGGTGGTGCGGCCCTCGGCTGTCATGCGCGGGCGTGCCGGGACGCCGGAGGGGGAGGACGAGCTCTGGTTCGTCGCGATCACGCCGGCGATCCCGCCGATCACGGCGAGCGAGAGCACACCGACGACTCCGCCCACCAGCCATCGCCGGCGCCGCTCGCGGCGGGCCTCCTCGGCCCGGAGCGCGGCGGCGCGGGCCCGTCGTTCGGCCGGCCCCGGATTCTGCGCTGACATCGGTGCGGGCCTCCTCGGTCGAGGGCGAGGCAGCTGCCCTTTCAGCGTGGCAGAGTCCGCGCGGCTCGGCGCGCCGAGTCAGTGGTGGCCGTGGTCGGGCGCGTGGTGCCCGTGCTCCCCGCTCCCGTGCCCGGTCTCGGGCGAGCCTCCCATCATGCGGAGCATCGCCAGGCCGCCCGTCCGGAAGAAGCGGACCACGAGGACCGCCGCCAGCAGCAGGAAGGCGATGTTCAGCCACGTCGTGTAGTTCCACTCGACGCCCGCCATCGGGATCTCCGCCGTCCGCTGGTCCGGTACCAACCCCAGCCCGCCGAAGGCGAGTTCGACCACGTACCCGGCGACGGCCATCGCCGCGTAGAAGGTGCCGGACAGGAAGACCGCCATCCGGCCGCCGTAGTACTTCCGGTAGATGTTCAGGATCGGCAGGATCAGCAGGTCCGCGAAGATGAACGCCACGACCCCGCCGAAGCTGATCCCGCCCTTCCACAGCACCACCGCGAGCGGCACGTTCCCGATCGAGCAGACGAACGACGCGACCGCCACCAGCGGGCCGATCAGCGGCCCCCACAGTTTGCTCGCGAGCGGGTGGTCGGCGAAGAAGAACGCCTGCCAGAAGCCGTCCGGCACCCATGCGGCGATGGCCCCGGCGATCAGCAGGCCGATCACGAGGTCCTTGACGATGGCCGCCCACTCCATCACGAACACGTGCGAGACGGACGTGACGCCCTCGCGTGACAGCAGCCGCCGGACGAACGACCCCTCTCCCCGCACGGACATGTCCATCGCCGCGTGGCCCTCCATCGAGCCGGCGCGGCCGTACTCGGCCTGCTCGCGCGCCTCACGCAGCAGCCGGTCGCGGAGGAACAGCCGGAACAGCAGCGCGAGCACCAGGATCATGACCGGCCCGCCCGCGAACTCGGCCGCGGTGAACTGCCAGCCCAGCAACAGGGCCAGGATCACGCCGAGTTCGACGACCAGGTTGGTCGAGGCGATCTCGAAGGCCATCGCCGCGGTGAAGTCCGCCCCCTTGCGGAACAGCGAACGGGCCAGCGCGACCGCCGCGTACGAGCACGAGGACGACGCCGCCCCCAGCGCGGACGCGACGGCCAGCGTGCGCGGACGGTCGTCCCCCAGCAGCCGGACGATCGTCGACTTGTGCACGACGGCCTGGACGACGGCCGACAGCAGGAAGCCCAGCACCAGGGCCCAGGTGATCTCCCACGTCATCGAGCCGGCGATGGACAGGGCGTGCAGGATCGCGTGCATCGTGGTTCGCCTTCCCCGAGCTCTCCCGGTTCCTCCCGGACCGACCCGGATCGTATACCCCGGCGTGGTATAGCGACACGCCCCGCCCCGGAGAGTCCGAAACAGTGCGCACCTGCGCACCCGCGCACGCACCCCACCGCCTACGATGGCCGGATGAGCAGTGGCACCGAGCTGGCAGATGCACATCACTCGCACCAGCGCGCCGAGGAGCGGCTCGACGTCGCCGCCACCATCCTCGCGCTGCTGGCCGACCGCACCCGCCTCGCCCTCCTGGAGCGGCTCGGCGAGGGCGAGGCCGACGTCACCACGCTGACCGAGGCCACCGGCGCCGCACGCCCGTCCGTCAGCCAGCACCTGGCCAAGCTCCGGCTCTCCGGCCTCGTCGCCACCCGCCGCGACGGGCGCCGGGTCGTCTACTCGCTGCGCCACGGCCACCTGCGGCGGCTCGTCGACGAGGCGCTGAACGTCGCCGACCACCAGATCCGGCACCTGCCGCCGCACGACTGACGCCCCCGCGAGGCCCTGCCACGGCCCCGCACGACCGACATGTGCACAGGTACGCACGCATTATCTATGATGGGCGTATCTTCCCCGAGAACCGGGACGCCCCCATGCTCTCCGTGCTGCGCAACCGCTCCTACCGCCACCTGTTCACGGCCCAGGTCGTCGCGCTCGTCGGCACCGGCCTGGCCACCGTCGCCCTGTCCCTGCTCGCGTACGACCTCGCCGGCGCCGGCGCCTCGGCGGTGCTCGGCACCGCGCTGGCGATCAAGATGGTCGCCTACGTCGCGATCGCCCCGCTGGCCGGCGCGATCGCCGGGCGGATACCCCGGCGGGCCCTCATGGTGGCCATGGACCTCACCCGGGCCGGGGTCGCGCTCACCCTGCCGTTCGTCACCCAGGTGTGGGAGGTCTACGTACTGATCTTCCTGCTCCAGGCGGCCTCGGCGGCGTTCACCCCGACCTTCCAGGCCACCATCCCGGACCTCCTGCCCGCCGAGCGCGACTACACGCAGGCGCTGTCGATGTCCCGGCTCGCCTACGACCTGGAGTCCCTGTTCAGCCCGGCGCTCGCCGCCTTCCTGCTCACGCTCGTCCCGTACAACTGGCTGTTCGCCGGCACCACGGTGGGCTTCCTCGCCTCCGCCGCCCTCGTCGTCTCGGCCGCCCTGCCGAAGCCGGCCCCCGTCGAGCGCACCGGAGGCGCCTACTCGAAGGCCGCGTTCGGCTCCCGCCTGTTCCGGGCGACGCCACGGCTGCGCGCCCTGCTCGCGCTCGACCTCGCCGTCGCGGCGGCGGGAGCGATCGTGTTCGTCAACACCGTCGTCGTGGTCCGCGAGCACTTCCACCGCCCGGCGGGCGCCGTCTCGCTCGCCCTCGGCGCGTACGGCGCGGGCTCGATGCTCGCCGCGCTGCTGCTCCCCCGCCTGCTGGCCCGCACCGGCGACCGGCGGGTGATGCTCCCGGCCGCCTTCGCCCTGCCCGCGGTGCTCGCCGCCGTCACCGTCATCACGGCCGCCGGGCCGACCCAGTGGGCGTGGGCGGCCCTGCTCGGGGCCTGGGCCCTGATCGGCGCGGGCTGCTCGGCCGTCCTCACGCCGGGCGGGCGACTCGTCCGCCGCTCAGCCGCCGACGCGGACCTCCCGGCCGCGTTCGCCGCCCAGTTCTCGCTCTCGCACGGCTGCTGGCTGCTGACCTACCCGCTCGCCGGCTGGCTCGCGGCGGGCGCGGGACTGCCGGTCACCGCCATCGTCCTCGGCGCCGTCGCGCTGGCCGCCGCGATCGGCGCCGCCGCCCTGTGGCCCGCCCGCGACCCGGACACCCTCGGCCACCTCCACACCGACCTTCCCCCCGGTCACCCCCACCTCACCGACGCCCACCCGGTCACCGACGGCGGCTGGCAGCACGTCCACCACTACGTCATCGACCAGCACCACCACACCTGGCCCCGCGCGGTGGCGGGCCGCTGAGGGGAAGCGGGCAAAAAATCTTTCCCCCGATGTCGCATCTCCCTGTCGATCTCCTGCGGCGCCGTTCGACCTGAGGTAGAAGAGGGTCGACGAGCGACCCCCGCACCAAGGAGAGCGACGATGGCGAAGTACATGCTGATCATGCGCGGAACCGACGAGTCCATGGCCAAGATGATGGAGACCCCGTTCGAGGAGATGCTCGAAACGATCGGCCGCTTCAACGAGGAGATGATCAAGGCGGGCGTGCTCGTCGCCGCCGAGGGGCTGGACGACCCGGGCCAGGGCGTCGTGGTCGACTACAGCGGCGAGACCCCCGTTGTCACCGACGGCCCCTACGGTGAGACGAAGGAACTGTTCGGCGGCTTCTACCTCATCGACGTCGCCTCGAAGGAGGAGGCCGTCGAGTGGGCGAAGCGGATCCCCGCCATCACCGGGTCGAAGTGCGAGATCCGGCGCGTCCCGGGGATCGAGGAGTTCCCGCAGGACAACGAGTGGATCGTCAAGGAGCGGGCGTGGCGCGAGCGGACCGGCCAGCTGTGACGCACCCGGCTCCCGCCGACGGCCCGCCGAGCACCGAGTCTGCTCGGCGGGCCGTCGAGGCGGTCTGGCGGATCGAGTCCGCCCGGATCGTCGGCGCGCTCGCCCGCTACACCGGGGACTTCGAACTCGCCGAGGACGTCGCCCAGGAGGCGCTCGCCGAGGCACTCGTCTCCTGGGCGCGCGACGGTGCGCCGGCCAGCCCCGTCGGCTGGCTGCTCGCCACCGCGCGGCGGCGCGCGATCGACGGCTTCCGCCGCCGCTCCGCCCGGGACGAGCGGTACGCCCGGCTCGCGGGCCGTCTCGCCGAGGGCGAGACGGCCACCGGTGCCGCCCACCCGCCGGACCGCGCGGACGAGTTGCCGTGGGACCCGGACCGCGTCGACGACGACGTGCTCGCGCTCATGTTCATCGCCTGCCACCCCGTGCTCTCCCCCGAGGCCCGGGTGGCCCTCACGCTGCGCGTGGTCGCCGGCCTGTCCAGCGAGGAGATCGCCCGCGCGTTCCTCGTCCCCGTGCCGACGGTCCAGGCCCGGATCACCCGGGCGAAGAAGACGATCGCCGCCGCCGGCGTGCCGTTCGAGCTGCCGCCGGCCGAGGAGCGCCGCGAGCGGCTCGGCGCGGTGCTGAGCGTCCTGTACGTGATCTTCACCGAGGGCTCGACGGCCACCAGCGGCGACGACCTCCTGCGCACCGACCTCGCCCGCGAGGCCGTCCGACTCGCCCGGATGCTGGCCGCGCTGCTGCCCCGGGAGCCCGAAGTGCACGGGCTGCTGGCCCTGTTCGAGCTCACGGCCGCCCGCTTCCCGGCCCGCACCGGGCCCGACGGCGAGCCGGTGCTCCTGGAGGACCAGGACCGGCGCCGGTGGGACCACTCCGCGATCCTCCGCGGCCGGGCCGCCCTCGACCGCGCCGCGGCCGCCGGTCGCGGCCTCGGCCCGTACGGCCTCCAGGCCGCCATCGCCGCGTGCCACGCCGCCGCCCCCTCCGTCGCGGAGACCGACTGGGAGCGCATCGTGCTCCTCTACGAGGCGCTCGGCCGGGTCGCACCGTCGCCCGTCGTCGAGCTCAACCGGGCCGTCGCCGTCGCGATGGCGAGCGGCCCGCAGCCGGCGCTGGACCTCGTCGACGGCCTCTCCGCCACCGGCCGCCTCGCCGGCTCCCATCTGCTCCCGACCGTCCGCGCCGAACTGCTCACCCGTCTCGGCCGCACCACCGAGGCGCGCGCCGAACTCGAACTCGCCGCCCGCCTCTGCCGCAACGCGCGCGAACGCTCCGTCATCCTCCGAAAGGCCGCAGCTCTGGTGCACGGCGGGGAAATATCGCGTTAGGTATTGTCGGGCGCACGTCAGACGATGGATCCTGGCGCCCGCACGACCCAACCCTCACCCCATCTGAATACGGAGACCTGATGTCCCACGACATCGGAGCGGGCGCCGACCCCCGGCAAGGGCACATACGGCGCACCAGGCGCCTCATCCACGCCGTGACCGCGGTGGCGGTGCTGCTCTCGTCCGCCGTCGGCGCCGACGCGCTGGCCTTCTCGCCGGCGGACGCACCCCCGCCCTCGACCGCCGAGCAGGAGAGGGGCATGCGGGCAGGCATGCCGTTCCGGGACCCGGCCACCGTGGACGCCGTCGACGGCAAGGACCTCACCCTCACGCTCGACGCGGCGCGCACCCGTTTCGACGTCTCCGGGCGCTCGGTCTACGGCGCCTCCTACACCGGCCTGTTCGTCGCGCCCACCGTGCGGGTGACGCCCGGATCGACCGTCACCGTCCATCTGGTCAACCACCTGCCGGTCGCGACCAACCTGCACTTCCACGGCCTGCACGTGTCCCCCGAGGGGCAGTCCGACGACCCGTTCCTGTGCGTGGCGCCGGGCGCGTCCACCACGTACCGGCTGGAGATCCCCGCCGACCACGCCCAGGGCACGTTCTGGTACCACAGCCACGCCATGGAGACCTCCTGCCCCGAACCCGGCGCCATGGCGGGGCACGGCACGGGATTCACACCCGGGGACGTGGAGAACCAGATCTTCGCGGGCCTGTCCGGTGCCCTGATCGTCGGGGACGACCACACGTTGCTGCCGGCGGACCTCCGGCACGTCACGGCACACACCTTCGTCCTCAAGGACGTCCAACTCGACTCGGGTGGGCACATCCTGCAGCACACCGCGTCGGGCAGCCTCAACTCCGACGCCCCGACCGTGCGCCTGGTCAACGGCCGGCTCCGGCCGGTGCTGTCGATGCGGCCGAACGAGACCCAGCTGTGGCGGCTGGTCAACGCGGGCGCCGACATCTTCTACCGGCTCCAGCTGGACGGCCACCACTTCACCGTCATCGGCGAGGACGGCACTCCCGTCGCCGGGATCACCACCGCCGACGAGCTGCTGCTGCCCCCGGGCCAGCGCTACGACGTCCTCGTCACCGCGAACGGCGCGCCCGGCCGGTCCGTCCTGCGGACGGCCGCCTACAGCAACGGGCCCCAGGGCGACTCCTACCCGGACACGCCTCTGGCCACGGTCGCCGTCACCGGCCGCCCGGTCCACCGGCTGCCGCAACCCACCGGAGCCGTCCCGACCGCCCCGGTCGACCTCGCCGCCGCGCCGATCGCCCGGCGGCGCGTCGTCAGCCTGTCCGAAAGCGCCGACGGCAACACCTTCTACGTCAACGGGCAGCAGTTCGCGATGGATCGCTCCGTCTTCGACACCCCGGCCCGCGTCGGCACCGTCGAGGAGTGGACGATCCTCAACCAATCCGGCGAGGACCACCCCTTCCACCTGCACACCGACTCGCACCAGGTGATGTCCGTCGACGGCGCCCCCCAGCCGTACACCCACCGCCAGGACACCGTCCCGGTGCCGCACGCGGTCGGCGGCACCCCGGGGCGGGTCGTGATCCGGATCGCCTTCAACGACTACCCGGGCCGGTGGATGTTCCACTGCCACATCGCGGCGCACGAGGACAACGGCATGATGAGCTACATCGACGTCGTGCCGTAGGCGGCGGCTGACCTGCGAAAACGCTCGCCAGGTCGGGCATGCGGTCGCGCAGTTCCCGGCAGACTCTCACGCCGTCACCGTCCGGCTGCCGGACGTCCAGCACGGCGACGTCCGGGCGCAGCGCCGCCGGACGAGGAGCGAACCAAACCCGAAAAACAGCGGGCGATCCGGAAGCGCAGTCCCGCCCACACAGAAGTGGGGTGATGCCCAGCCCCCTGCCACCCGGCCCCTGTTGCGCCGCCAACAACGGCGAGGGGCCTGCCGAAGAGCTCCGCTCGCCGGACGAGTCCAGGCCCCTCAGCATGGAAGTAGCCCGAGAATCCGATGCCTCGCGAGGTGAGCTTCGATGACTCTGCCGGTACGACGCCGCCCCGGCACGCCGGTCCGGCACGCGGGGGGCGCCGAGCAGCCAGGACGCCAGGCAGCGGGCGGGGTGCCAACAACCGCCGGGCCACTGCGATGAGCGTCGCCGACGTACCGGATCAGCCCGCGGCGGAGAGCCGCGGGAGCGGTTCGCCGCCGGAGCCCACGCCCCCGGTCCTCACCGTCACGATGAACCCCACGGTCGACATCTGCTGCGACGTCGACCACCTGGTGGACATCGGCAAGACCCGCGCCCGGGTCAGGTACGTGGCCGCCGGCGGCGGAGGGATCAACGTCGCCCGCGGCGTGGCGCGGTTCGGGGGACGGGCGACCGCCGTCCACACCGCCGGCCAGGAGATCGGCCAGCGCCTGAACCGGCTGCTGGACGAGGAGGGCATCGACCACCTCGCCCTCGGGATCGCAGGTGAAACCCGCGAAGCGTTCGTACTGTTCGAGACCGATTCACGCCGCAGCTACCACATCGTGCCGCGCGGCCCGCAACTCGACGACGACGAGGGACGGCGCTGTCTGGACCTGCTGGAGCGGGCAGCGGGCACTCACCGGTACGTCGTCGCCAGCGGCAGTCTGCCCGACGGCCTGCCCGACGACTTCTACACGGCCGTCGCCCGCCGGATCAGGGGAAGCGGGTCCAGACTGCTACTGGACACCTCAGGACCGGCCCTGCGCGAGTCACTGCACGAGGCCGTATACCTGCGCAGATGCAACCGCAGCGAAGCCGCCTACCTCGCCGGCCGGGCCGTGCAGAGCTTCGACGACGCCCGCGCCGTCAACGAGCGGTTGCTGGCCGCCGGAGCAACCGAGGTCGCCATCACCACCCTCGGTGAGCTTGGCGCGCTGTGCTCGACCGGTCAGGGGCACCTGGAACTGCATGCGCCGCCACTGCCCGGAGAGCCCCTCAGCGACGCCGGAGCCGGGGACGGCATGATCGCCGCAATCGTCACTCGTTTGGCCGAAGGCGACAATCCGGTCGACGCCTGCGCGCTCGGGGTGGCCGCAGCCGCCGCATCGATGCTCACCCCCGGCACCGAACCGTTCAATCGGGAGGTGGCCGAGTCCCTCTGTCCCGCAGTGCGGATCAACCGGCTTGCGAGCTGAAGACCCCCGCCTGCCGGGACCCGTTCCGCCGCCGTAACGACCGAGATGCCCGTCCGGACTCCGAGGAGGGCCGGGTGGCCCAAGCCCGCCGCGACGGCCTTCCCGCACGCTGGAGACGGTCCCGGACCGAGGAAGGTGAGCGCCATGCCGAATCTCGGAGTCGCGATCGTGCGGCAGTACGAGCGCGGGGTGGTGTTCCGGCTGGGCCTGCTGCGCGGGGTCCGCAACTACACACCAAGCGGTGGACTCTGCGCGTGGACCTCTTCGAGGAGGGCGATGTCACCGAGGTGCACTCCGTGCTCGACAGCGGGGACAAGCGGCTGGAGGGCCGCACCGAGGCCCACCGCAACCCGCACGACCCGCCCGCGCCCGAGATCGGCGACGAGTACGCCGCCGGACACGCCCTGATCGACCTCGGACAGCAGTGAAGGGAATCGTGTACATGAAGTACGCAGGTAAGAGGACTACCGAGCCCCGGTCGGCCCACCCCGGAGACATCGGCCGACGCGTGGCCCGGCACAGGCAACTGCTCGGCCTCAGCCGCCAGGACCTGGCCGACCGGGCGGGCATGGCCGCGGGATACGTGGAATACGTCGAGTCATCGGCCGAAGCCGTCGACACCGTCACCCTCACCCGGCTGGCAGCCGCACTCGGCACGTCCGCCCGGGAACTGCTGGGCGGCGGACAGGACGTACCGCCCGGCCGGGCCTCCTCGACGGCGCATCCCGTCCTGGAGGAACTTCCGGAGGAGGAGTGCTGGGCAAAGCTCGCGCCCGGCGGAATCGGCCGGGTGGCTCTGTCGACCGACAGCGGTCCCGTCGTGCTTCCGGTCAACTACCGTATCCACGACGGCACGGTGGTCTACCGGACCAGCACCGGGAGCACCCCCGCGAGCGCTGCCGGTAACCGGGTCGCCTTCGAAGTGGACCACATCGACGAGGCGCTGCACGGTGGCTGGAGCGTCCTGGTCTCGGGCACGGCGGTCCGCGTCGACGATCCGGAGGCCATCGAGCAGCTGACGCGCCAGGGCGACCCGGACCCGTGGGCCGGGGGTGAACGCCATGTGTGGATCGGGATCGCACCCTCCACCGTCACCGGCCGGACCGTCAGTCTTCCGTCGGCCACGCCACCCGAGGGTGGGCCCGAACATCCAGGAGCATGAGATGAAGGCCGCAGTCGGAGACCGCATCAGCCGAGACGGAAGCTGGTCACGTACCTGAGGAGGCCAGACGCTGGCCGAGCTGCTCCAGGTAGTCGTCGTAGCAGGCCGCCACGTCGTCGAGATCCACCATCGGCGGCAGGTCGATCACCGGCTGGTGCTCGGCCAGGAACTCCGCCGTCTCCTCCACCAGCCGCTGTTCGTCGGCCGACGTGGCGTGGAGCTGTTCGGCGACGGCCTCGCTCGCCCTGAACCTCGACTCGACCGTCTCCTCACCGGCACGGGCCCGCAGCAGATACTCGTGGTCACCCAGCGGCTCGACCTCGAAATGCTCCGACATGGCCGCCTCCTCCCGGACACCACCGCTCAGCGCCCGGCCAGTCCGGTCCGACGGCAGGCCGACCTCAGGCGCTCACTCTCTACGACACCCACGATCCCCCGGCTCGCAGGGGAACGCGACACGGCACGCCCTCCGTCATCCGTCCCTCACCGACAGGCACGGACCGCCCCCGGCGGAAGCCCGTTCCCGCAGCTGGACCTCCATGGCGGAACTGGCACTCGGACGGCCGTCCGCGGAGCTGATCGACCGCTCCGGCGACTACTCGCTGATCGTCCTCGGCCGCCACCGCCGCGGCAGGTTCCCCCCGACCACCGTCCGCAGCCGCTCCCCCTCGGCCTCGCGCCGCCCGGACAGGCCGACCAGACAGGCTCCAGACCGGCGCGGGCCGTCGGCGACCAGCCTGGAGTCTGTGCTCGTCCGAGCCTTGGCGCGAGTTCACCCGGTGGCATCGGGGTAGCGGAGAAGGGCTCCCAGGCCGTCCGGGAGGGGGAGTTCGTCGTGGGGGACGACGACGAGTTCCGCGCCGGTGCCGACGACTGCGCGGATCAACGCGGCGTCGGCCGGTTCCTCCCAGCCGGACTCGATCCCGAGACCTCTCAACTCGGCCTGGCTGGTGGCTATCTGCTTCGGCGCCAGGCCGACCCACAGCCGCTGGTGCAGATCGAACGGGTCGTTGATCAGGACGGCTTCGGCCTGGCCCCGGCGCAGGGCGGCGACCGTTTCCGCGAGCCCCTCGGCGGCGCCGCTGCCGCGGGCTCGGCGGGTCAGGAAGCGTTCGACGGAGGCCTGGTCGCGGGCGGACAGCCGGCCGCGGAAGAGGTAGCGGAGTTCCTCCTCCAGCAGGGCGCGTTCGGGTTCGGCGTCCCAGCCGGTGCTGTCGATGCCGACGACCCGCGGGCGAAGACGCTTGGGCAGTTCACGGGCGATGCTGTTGCGGGCCCGGTGGTCGCCGGACAGCACGATCTCCTCGGCCTCGCCACGGTCGGCCAGATCGGCGATTCGGCCGGCCACCTCGACGGCGGCCTGCCGCCACTCCTCCGCCGGGACCTGTCGTCGGCTGCGGTGTCCGGGAGCCACGCGGGTGGCGGGCCAGCGGCCGGCCTGGACGGTGACTTCGACCTCGGCCTCCGCCACGCGGGCGACCGGCGGCTGGGGGACCCGGTGGACGGCCGCGGCCACGTACGGAATGTCCGGGGCGTGCTGGAGGGCGAGCGGCATCGCGTCGGGGACCATGGTGAGCCGGGCGGTGTCGCTGGGCGGCGGTTCGGGCAGTTCCTCGGCGAGGGCGAGGCGCCCGTGGGCGGCGAAGATCGCCTGGCCGTGCCGGCCGGGAAGGTCGCGGTCGGTGCCGACGACCTGGGCGATGGCCCCGGTGGTGGCCAGGTCGGCACCCTGGGCGGCGAGTTGGGCCTCCAGGTGGCGGCGGCGAAGCTCGATAGCGCGGTCGGGGTCGTCGAGGTCGCGCGAGGTGTCGACGTAGGCGCAGGCGTAGGGGCCCTGCCGCGCGTACAGCGGGCCGAGGAAGGTCAGTCTCATGTCGGTTCCCCAGTGGCTAGAGTCCTTGGGCGAGCAGGAGTTCGTGGGCGTGGCGGGCGGCGCGGGCGGGGCGTTCGGGGTCGGGTTCCTGGTCGGGGATGTCCTCCAGGCCCTGGATGAGGGCGCGGATGGCCTGGCCGAGGGCCTGGACCTGGGCCTCCAGCAGCTCGACGCGCTCGACGGCGCTCTCGACGTCGCGGCCGGTCGGGTGGAGGGCTACGTCCGGCTCGCTGGCGGGTGTGTCGGGTTTCATCATGGGCTCCTCTTAACGGGGTATCGGCTTGGCTATTCGACGGGTGTGATCAGGCCGTAGTGGCCGTCGTAGCGGTGGTAGAGGACGTTGCCCCGGCCGGTGAATTCGTCGGCGTAGAACACGAACGGCTGCCCGAGGGCGTCCATGCGCCCCTTCGCGGTGGCGGAGGTCATCCGGGGCGCGGGGGCGGGGCTGACGGTCAGCGGCACGGCGGTGGTGCCGAGCTGTTCGGGGCGGGGGTGGACCTGGGCGAGACGGTAGCCGGCGGGCGCGGTGCGGTAGAGGACGCTGTCCTCGCCGGTGTTGATCTCGGTGAACAGATGGAAGCCGTAGTCCATGGTGTCCATCTCGAAGGCGGCCTCGTCCACGCTCTCGCGGGCCAGGGAGAAGGACTTGCGCCGGATGATCTCGCGTTCCTCGGGCGGACGGGGGAAGTAGTCGGGCCGGTGGGTGGGCTCGCTGCCGTGCCGCCACTCGTGCTCGTCCGCCTTCGGCAGGGCGCCGCGCTGGGCCTCCCAGTGTCGGCGGAGCCGGGCCAGTTGCCGGGCGAGTCGGTCGCGCAGCAGGTCGATCGCCTCGGACATCGACTCAGCCGCCACATGCGCCCGGGCGGCGCGGCCGTTGACGTCCAGATCAGCCTGGGCGATGAACGGCCGCTCGGTGGCGGGGTTGTGCATCCGGGTGAGCCGGATGCGGACGGACAGGACGGGCTCGCGGACCCCGTCAAGGAGCGTGAGCACCTTGTTTCGGGCGAGTTCCGCCATGTCCGGTGGGAGGTCGCCCTGGGCTTCGAGCTCGACTTCGGGTGTCTGGCTGGCCACTGGATCGGTTGCCATCGGACTTCCTCCGTTCGTGGCCGTGGTCGTGCGGGCGTCAGGTGTAGCGGGTCAGGCCGCCGATCCCCTGCGCCGGCGCGCCGGGCGTACCGGGGCGAAGGACCCGAACGTCGGTGCCGGAGAGCAGCGCGGACCGGACTGCGGTGTCCGCGAGGTCCGCTCGTACCATCGGTGCGAGATGCGGGGGCAGGGAGGCGGGCTGGTCGGCAACGTGGGTGGGGCCGGGGCCGAACCAGGCGGTGCGGCGCCCGGCGAGGCTGTCGGTGATCAGCAGGGTGCGCAGTGCGCCGTCGGCGAGCGCGCGCAGGGTCGCGTAGGTGCCCTCGACGGTGTGCCCGCCGGGCGAGCGCTCGTCGTCGAGCCGGCGCAGCAAAGCCGTTGTCGTCTCGCGTCCGGCGCGACTGGT
This sequence comes from Kitasatospora sp. NPDC001660, assembly GCF_053596725.1. Classification (NCBI taxonomy): domain Bacteria; kingdom Bacillati; phylum Actinomycetota; class Actinomycetes; order Kitasatosporales; family Streptomycetaceae; genus Kitasatospora; species Kitasatospora sp. NPDC001660. The sequence continues at coordinate 209,515 of NZ_JBSFGU010000008.1, forward strand.
CTCGGTCTCGACCTGGGCCATGCGGTGCGGCCAGGCTCCGTCCGGGCTGCGGCTGCCGCTGACCGGCCGGATGGACACGTTGTGGCGGACCCATGTGGGCAGGTGCTTGGTGAGGTACTGCCGGGCGCGGACGTCGCCGGCCAGCATCAGCACGTGGGCGTCGACCTCGGCCAGCGCCGTGCCGAGTACTTCGGCGACCTTGACAGCGTTGTGTTCCCAGGAGTCCTCGGCCCGGTGCTGGTAGCGCATCTGGGACCGGCCGCCGGGCCGGTTGCGCTCGATCTCGTCGTCCGGGCCGATGACGGTCCGACGGGTGCCCTCGGTGGCGCCGGTGGGGTAGAGCCTGAGGTCCGCTCCGGTGCGGTCGACCACGGCGACCACGTGGGCGGGGTGGTCCTGGCGCCAGGTGAGCAGCGGCAGCAGGTGTGGCAGGGACGCCTTGAGGGCCAGGTCCGCTTGTTCGAAGCCGGGCAGGACGGCCGAGTGCAGCACCTCTCCGCCCGCCGCGAAGGCGGCGAGCACGCCGGAGCCGGGCTGGGAGGAGAGGAAGCGCCTGGTCAGGGCGTCCAGCTCGTCGGCCCGGGCCCCCTGGCCTGCAAGGTTGCGGCAGAGCCCCTGCCAGCGTTCCTCGGCGTCCAGGCCCATCTCCGGGCGCGGATCGAGGTCGAAGTAGACCGACAGGAACGGGCCGGATGCCGAGAGCAGCGCTCGCAGGGCCTGGGTGTCGGTCTCTGTTCCAGTAGTCATGCGAGTTCTCCTCGAAACGGTCCGCCTGCGGCTGCGGGGACCACCACGACCGGGCAGGGGCGTGCTCCACGCAGTGCCCGGCTCGCCGACCCCGGCAGTGCCCATTCGAAGCCGCCGTATCCGCGGCGGCCCGACACCAGGAGGTCGGCGCCGCTGATCGTCGGGTATGTCCAAGCCGCTTCCGCCTCGACCACGGCGCCGGTGAGCCGGGCCTGGTCGACGGCCCGCCGCAGCGCCAGCCGGGAGACCGCCGAGCCGTCCACCCCCACCACGATGCGGTGCACCGTCCGGCCCTCACCGGCCGCAGTGGACCTCGCGCTCCTTCCCACAGCACCACCGTGCCAGCCCGCCTGCTCCGGTCCAAGGTCCGGTCGTCTCCAACGGATGGGGCCACCCGGCCCTGCCTCGCTGCCGGGGACGCGATGCCGGGCTGAGTCTGGAGATCACTCAGGTGCGCTGGGCCAGGAGGGCCGCGCCGTTCGCGAGGGTGGTCAGGCGCGGGTAGTCGTCCTCGTCGATCCGGCAGCCGGCCCGTTCGGAGAGCCGCTCGACGAGGGTGAGGAAGTCGAGGGAATCGAGTTCGAGGGCCTCCCTGAGGTTGGTGTCCGGCCCGATCCGTTCGAAGTCGGCGTCCGGGACGATCTCGGTCAGCACCTCCTGGAGGAGGGCCAGGGCCTGGTCGTGGTTCACAGCTCCTCCGGTTTCTGCAGCAGTCGGTCGAGCGCCGCCAGGTAGCGTGCGCCGGTCGCTCCGTCGCTGGCGCGGTGGTCTGCGGAGAGGGTGGCGATGACCGCCGGGCGGACACCGAGCATGCCGTCGACGGCCCAGGGGCGTTCGACGACCTTGCCGAGACCCACGAGAGCGACCTGCGGCGGGTAGATGACACCGAAGACGGCCTCCACCCCCTGGTCTCCCAGGCTCGTGACGGTGATCGTCGGATCGGAGGTCTCGGAGCCGCGCAGCCGCCCGGCGCGCGCCCGGGCCACCAGGTCCCGCAACCGCGCCATCAGCTCGGCCGAGGACAGGTCGGCGGCGTCGTGGATGGCCGGCGCGACCAGCCCGCCGCCGCGCAGGGCGACGGCCACGCCGAGGTGGACCACAGGCGCGGGGACGAAGCCGCCGTCGGTCCAGAAGCCGTTGAGCTGCGGCACCTCGCGAGCCGCCAGGGCCGCGGCTTTGAGTAGCAGGGCGGCGGGCACCAGCCGTTCGGAAACGGGGAGTTGACGATTGCGTTCAGGCAGCCAACCGACCACGGTGGAGAGGTCGACGGTGGTGGAGAGGTAGTAGTGCGGGATCTCCCGTTTGGAGCGGGCCATCAGGTCTCCGACGGCCCGGCGCATCGCCTGCTGCCGGCCCTCGGCGGCACGCTTCGGCACGGGCTCCGGGGGCGCGGCTGAAGGCGGCCTGCCGGCTGCGGCCCGTACGTCCGACACCCGCACCGCTCCGTCCGCGCCCGTGCCGGTCACCGTGGCGAGGTCGATCCCGGCTTCCGCCGCGACGCGGCGGGCCAACGGAGTCGCCCGGACCCGGGCCCCGGGCGGCGGTGCCTGCGCACTGGCGGCGGGACTCCGTGGCGCGGGCCGCCGCTTCCCCCTCGGGCCGGGTGGCACTGCGGCCAGGACATCCGCCCGGGTGATCCGCCCTCCGGAGCCGGTCCCGTGCACGGCGGCGAGGTCAACCCCGCTCTCCTCGGCCAGGTGCCGGACGAGCGGGGTGACTCCCGGCCCGTCCGCCCGCGTCGGCTCGGGCGCCGATGCCGACGCCGACTCGGGTGCGGGCTTCTCGGTGGCGATGACGGCCATGGCGGCGCCCACCGGGACCGTCGTCCCGGGTTCGGCCAACAGCCGCTCGACCGTGCCGGTCTCGAAGCACTCGACCTCGATCGCCGCCTTGGCCGTGTCCACGACGGCCACGATGTCGCCCCGGGCCACCCGGTCCCCCGGACGGACCAGCCACTCCAGGAGCGTTCCCTCGGTCATGTCGGCGCCGAGCGCGGGCATGGTGAACTCGGCCATCTCAACCGACCGCCCGCCGGGCCGCCGCCACGATGCCCACGACCTGCGGAAGGGCGGCCTCCTCCAGCTGCCGGGCGTAGGGCACCGGCGCCTCGGCCCCGCACACCCGCTCCACGGGCGCGTCCAGGTCGTAGAACCCCTGCTCCGCGATCCGCGCCGCGACCTCGGCCGACAGCCCCGCCGTGCGCCAGCCCTCGTCGATCACCACCGCCCGGTGTGTGTGGGCGACGGAGGCCAGGATCGTCGCGTCGTCCAGCGGGCGAAGGGTCCGCAGGTCGACGACCTCGGCCTCGATGCCGTCCGCGGCGAGCCGCTCGGCGGCCGCCAGGGCCTTGCCGAGCGAGCCGCCGTGGGTGATCAGGCTGACGTCGCTCCCGGCGCGGCGGACAGCGGCGCTGTCGAGGTCCACCGGGGCGGCACCCGGGTCCGGGGTGCCGGTGACGTTGTAGAGCGAGCCGTGTTCGAAGATCACCACCGGGTCGGGATCCGCCAGCGCGGGCGCCATCATGTACCGGGCGTCGTCCAGGGTGGCCGGGGCCAGCACCCGGATCCCCGGGATGTGGGCGTACCAGCCTTCGAGGCTGTGCGAGTGCTGGGCGGCGAGCTGTCGGCCGGCGCCGGTCGTCATCCGGATCACGAGCGGCACGGCGACCTGCCCGCCGGACATGTGCAGCAGCGTCGCGGCGTTGTTCAGGATCTGATCCAGGGCGAGGAGGCTGAAGTTGACGGTCATCACCTCGACGATCGGCCGCAGGCCGGCGATGGCCGCACCGATACCGGCGCCCACGAAGGCCGACTCGGACAGTGGTGTGTCACGGACGCGGTCGGGTCCGAACTCGTCGAGCAGTCCAAGGCTGACGCCGAAGGCACCGCCGTACCGCCCGACGTCCTCGCCCATCAGGAACACCCGCTCGTCGGCCGCCAGGGCCTCGCGCAGCGCCTCCCTGAGCGCGTCCCGGTAGGTCGGCTCCCGAGCCGCCTTCGCCCCGGTCACGGCCGTTCCCCCGCCGGGCTGTGAACGAAGCGCAGCAGGTCCTCCGGAGGTTCCAGCCCGCCCTTTCCGGCCTCCTCCACAGCCCGCTCCAGTTCCTCGGCGGCCTCCTTCTCGACGAGATCGAGCCCGGCGTCGTCGAAACCGTCCTCGGCGCGCATCCGGTCGGTGAGGAGGGTGATCGGGTCTCGCTCTTTCCACCGCTCGATCTCGGCCCTCTCGCGGTAGAGGTCCGGGTCGTACATGGAGTGCGCACGGAAGCGGTAGGTGCGCAGTTCGAGGAAGTACGCGCCGGCTCCCTCCCGGACCGCCTGTGCCGCGCGCCGGACGGCCCGTTCGACGGCCAGGACGTCCATGCCGTCCACGGCCCAGGCGACCAGCCCGTACGAGGCGGCCCGGGCGGCCAGGTCAATCTGTGCGTGCTCACGGGCCAGCGGGGTGCCCATGGCGTACAGGTTGTTCTCGCAGACCATCAGCAGCGGCAGGTCCCAGAGCGCGGCGAGGTTGGCGGTCTCGTGGAACTCGCCCTCGGCGACCGCGCCGTCGCCGAAGAAGCAGCACGTCAGGTTCGGCCGACCGCGCATCCGGTCGGCCAGCGCCAGGCCGGCCGCCACCGGGATGCCCCCGGCGACGATGCCGTGGCCGCCGTAGAACCGGCGGCCGACGTCGAACAGGTGCATCGACCCACCCCGGCCCCGGCTGCAGCCGGTGACCCGGCCGAGCATCTCGGCCAGCACCGCCGCCATGGGAATGCCTCTGGCCAGCGCGTGGCCGTGTTCGCGGTACGTGGTGACCACGGAGTCCTCGGGCGTGAGCGCTTGGTGGACGCCGACGGAGACGGCCTCCTCGCCGATACACAGATGGACGAAGCCGCGGATCTCTCCGGCGCTGTAGAGCTCGACGCACCGCTCCTCGAAGCGGCGGATGCGCAGCATCTCCCGCAGCAGGTCGAGGCGGTGGGCCGCGTCGGTGGTGGCTCGCGGTCCGGCTCGGCGGGTCATGACGCCTCCTCCAGGGTCGACAGGTCGCCCTCGGGCAGGCCCAGTTCGCGGGCCCGCAGCAGCCTCCGCATGACCTTGCCACTGCGGGTCTTCGGCAGGTGCTGGTCGAAGGCGATCTCGCGCGGGGCGATAGCCGGGCCGAGGCGGTGCCGGGCGAACGCGGTGAGGTCCCGGGCGAGTCGGTCGCCCGCCTCGAACCCGGGCTTGAGCGAGACGAAGGCCTTGACGACCTCCCCCACCACCGGGTCGGGACGGCCGATCACCCCTGCCTCGGCCACCGCGGGATGCTCCATCAGCGTGCTCTCGACCTCGAACGGGCCGATCAGGTGCCCGGCCGACTTGATCACGTCGTCCGCCCGCCCGACGAACCAGTAGTAGCCGTCCGCGTCGCGCCGGACCACGTCCCCGGTGAGGTACCAACCGTCGGCGAAGCAGGCCCGGTAGCGCTCCTCGGCACCGAGGTAACCGCGGAACATCGACGGCCAGCCGGGCCGCAGGGCCAGCTCGCCCTCCGCCCCCGGTTCATCCAGCGCCTGGACGCGGCCGTCGGTGACCTCCGCGCGCCCGTTCGGCCCGCGGGCGAGGATGCCGGCCGTCACGCCGGGCAGCGGCCGTCCCATCGAGCCGGGCTTGATCTCGGTGCCGGCGACGTTCGCGATCATGATGCAGCCGGTCTCCGTCTGCCACCAGTTGTCGTGGATCGGCCGGCCCAGGATCTCCGGACCCCAGCGCACCGCCTCGGGATTGAGCGGCTCACCCACGCTGGCGACGAACCGCAGCGCCGACAGGTCGAAGGAGCGCGGCAGGTCCGGCGGGCTGCCCCGGGGGCTCATCCGCATCAGCATCCGGATCGCGGTCGGCGCGGTGTACCAGACGCTCACCCGCTGCTCGGCCAGGACGCCGTACCAGCGCCGGGCCTCGTACTCGCCCGCGTCGACGACCATGGTCACCCCGTGGGTGAGCGGCGCGATGATCCCGTAGGACGTCCCGGTCACCCAGCCCGGGTCAGCGGTGCACCAGAACACGTCGTCCGGGCGCAGGTCCAGGGCCAGCGCGGCGGTCGCGTGATGGGCGACCACGGCCTCGTGCACGTGGACCGCGCCCTTCGGGGTGCCGGTCGTCCCGCTGGTGAAGTGCAGCAGCGCCATGTCCTCAGGATCGGTCTCCGGGATCGCGAAGTCCTCGGACGCGCCGGCCGTCAGGGCGTCGAACGCGATGGTCCCGGGCAGGTCCCCGGCACCCGGGCCGACGATCAGGACGTGGTCCAGTCCGGGCAGCCCGTCGCGTCCGTCCGCCAGCTTGCGGCGGTACAGCTCCGCAGTGGTGACCAGGACCCGCACCTCCCCGAGCCGCAGCCGCTCCGCCACCGGCGCCGGGCCGAAGGCGGGGAACAGCGGGCAGAACACCGAGGTGTTCTTCAGCGTCCCCAGGACGGACACGTACAGCTCCGGGCAGCGGCCGAGCAGTGACGCGACCCGGTCCCCCTTCCCGACGCCGAGGGCCCGCAGCCCGTTGGCGAATCGGTTGCTGCGCCGGGCGAGTTCGGTGTACGAGACCGGGGTGACCGTACGGTCCGCGGCGATGCAGCGGAGTGCGACCCTGCTCCCGTGTCCGGCTGCCACGTGCCGGTCGACGGCCTCGTACGCGATGTTCAGCCCGCGCCGTCCGGGCAGCCCGTCGAGCTGCGCCCGGGCCCGCTCCCAGACGGGGTTTCGCGCCGGCGCCCGGCCCCCGCCCATGCCGACTACCGCCCCCGGTGCACGTTCCTGGACCACGTCGCCGTCCACGGCGGCTCCTTCCGGACCGCGGGCCGATGTCCGGGCCCGCTCCCCCCATCGTCCGGCGGCTTCCGGACCTCCGCGAGACGGCGTCCGGCCGCTCATGCGCCCAGCACGCCCCGTGCCCCGTGCCCCGTGGTGATCGTGCGCGGGCATCACGCCTGACCACGCGTCCGGTCCGCCGCCCAGCGGCGGCGGACCGCGTCCTCGTGCTCGGCCTGCTCCACCGCCTGCTCCACGGCTGCGAGTTCGGCGGTCAGCCGTGGGATCCAGTGCCGGCGCAGGGCCCGGACCCGACGGCGGGTCCGGGCCGCCTCCTCCCCCACCAGCCGGGCCGCCGTCCGGTGTGCGGCGTAGGCGGCAGCCGCCCGGACGGCCTCGCGGTAGGCCGCCTCGGCGTGCACCAGTGCGGTGTTGCCGGGGGCGGGCTCGTGCGCGGCCCGGACGGCGTCGGTGCAGGCGACGCCGGACGGATGGCGCACCCCCATGGAGACGGTCCACTCGACGACCACGTCCGCCCGACCGGCCACGGCCGCCGCGGCCAGCGCGCCCTCCCCGCTCACCAACAGGCCGCGCAGGAGCCACGTCTCCGCCTCCGCCAGCCGCTCCCGCCACCGGGCCTCGGCCGTCTCCTCGTCCTGCCTCAGCTGCCCGTGCCGCTCCAGCAGCACCCGCAGCTTTCGGTCGAGCAGGTCGGCCCCGCGCAGGGCGATGTCCAGGCTGTGCCGCAGCCGCAGCCGGGCCGCCCGGCCCGGCGGGGTGTGCCGGCGCGCGGTCATGGCGCACCGTGCGCGTCGAGCTGCTCGGAGGGCAGCATGGCGAGCTGGCTGCGGGGCAGGGTGAGCAGGACGTCCCAGGCGCGGTCCAGGGCGTCCGTCAGCGGTCGGCTCTCATCCGGCCGCTGGGCGACGAACCGGTCGGGGAAGACCTCGTCGAGGTCGAGGTAGCGCAGATCGGTCGGGCTCAGCGCCGACCGGCCGACCAGGTCGGCGAGTTCGCGGACCTGCCGGGCGCGCGCGAGCGCGGCCAGGAGCTGTGCGGCGACGTCGAGGTGGTCGGACCTGGTCCGGCCCGGTCCCGCGCCCTTGCGCATCAGCCGGGAGAGCGAGGAGAGCGCGTCCACCGGCGGGTACACCCCGCGCGCGTGCGCCTCGCGGGAGAGCACGATCTGGCCCTCGGTGATGTAGCCGGTCAGGTCGGGCACCGGGTGCGTGATGTCCCCGGCCGGCATGGTGAGCACCGGGAGGAGGGTGACCGAGCCGGGCCGGCCCCGGATCCGGCCGCAGCGCTCGTACAAGGAGGCCAGGTCGCTGTAGAGGTACCCCGGGTACGCCCGCCGGGCGGGCACCTCGCCGCGCGCGGCGGACACCTCACGGAGGGCCTCGGCGTACGCGGTCATGTCGCTCATCACCACCAGGACGTGCCGTCCGCCGTCGAACGCGAGGTGCTCGGCCACGGTGAGCGCGATGCGCGGGGTGAGCAGCCGCTCGATCACCGGGTCGTCGGCGGTGTTCAGCAGCAGCGTCAGCTCTCCGGCGCGGGAGCGCCGGGCGAGCCCGTCGCGGACGAAGGCCGCGTCCGCGTGGGTGAGGCCCATTCCTGCGAACACCACACTGAAGGCCTCGCCGCCGCTGACGGCTTGGGCGGCCACCTGCACGGCGAGTTCGAGGTGGGGCAGCCCGGCGGCCGAGAACACCGGCAGCTTCTGCCCGCGCACCACGGTGGTGAGCACGTCGATCGCCCCGACCCCGGTCAGCACGGGTTCGGCGGGCGGCTCGCGCCGGACGGGGTTGACGGGGGCACCGCCGACCTCCGCCGACGTGGGACCCAGGACCGGCGGACCGCCGTCGATCGGTTCTCCTCTGCCGTTGCACACCCGGCCGAGCCACGCGGGGCCGACCGGGACGCGCAGCGGGCCGCCGGTGAACGCGGCCCGGGTGGTGGCCGGGTCCATGCCCGCGGTGTCCTCCAGGACCTGTACCACCGCGAGGTCCCGGTCCACCTCCAGGACGAGGCCGTGGCGCCGCTCGCCCGATCCGAGGGTGATCTCCACGAACTCGTCCCACCCCACTCCGGCGACTCCCCCCACGACGAGGAGCGGCCCGCGCAGCTCCCGCACGTCCGTGAACTCGATCTCGCCGAAGCCGGTCACCGCGGCCCCCCGAGCGCGGTGAGTACGGCCGCGCAGGCGGCGGCCACGGCGTCGGTGTCCCGGGGCCCGGCCGCCTCGCGGGCGCGCAGCAGCGGGGTGAAGTCGGTCTCCTCGACCGTCTCGGCCGGTGTGCCCGCGTCGACCAGTTCCCGGCAACGCGCGGCCACGGTGAGCACGGCATCCGCCAGTGCCGCCGTCTTCTCCGGGGAGCAGTACGCGTCGTTCGCCGACAGCGCGCTCTGCTGGAGCAGGCCCTCCCGGACCAGCCGCCCGGCGAGCACGCTGACCCGCTCGGGGCCCGGGAGCGCAGTGATGCCGACCAGGTCGACCAGGTCGGCCAGCCGGTCCGCCTCGGCGAGCAGCGCGGCGACGCGTGCGCGGCGCTCGCCCCAGCCCGGGTCCCCCGCTCGCGCGTGCGCCGCGCCGAGCGCGGCGGCGTCGCGGGCGAACGAGCCGGACCACGACACTGCCGGATAATGCCGGGCGTAGGCGAGTTCGCGGTCGAGCGTCCAGAGGCCGCGGACGAAGCGCTCAGTGTGGGCGGTGACGGGCTCGGTCAGGTCCCCGCCGGGCGGGGAGACGGCGCCGAGGACGGTGACCGACCCCCGGGCGCCGCCGAGGGTGCGCACCACCCCGGCGCGTTCGTAGAACGCCGCGAGCTCCGAGGCGAGGTCGGCCGGGTAGCCCTCCTCGGCCGGCAACTCGCCCATTCTGGAGGAGAATTCGCGCAGCGCCTCGGCCCAGCGGGAGGTCGAGTCGGCGATCACGACGACGTCCAGGCCCATGTCGCGGAAGTACTCGGCGACGGTCACGCCGGTGTGCACGCTCGCCTCCCTGGCCATCATCGGCATGTTGGAGGTGTTGGCGACGACCACCGTCCGGTCGGCCAGCCGGCCGCCGGTCCTCGGGTCGTCGAGTTCCGCGAACTCGGCCATCACTTCGGCCAGTTCGTTGCCCCGCTCGCCGCAGCCCACGTAGACGATGACGTCGGCGTCGCACCACTTGGCGATCTGCTGCAGCAGGACGGTCTTCCCGGTGCCGAAGCCGCCGGGCACCGCGACCGTCCCGCCCCGGGCCACCGGGAAGAGCAGGTCGATCACCCGCTGGCCGGTGTGCAGCGGTTCGGCCGCGTCCAGCCGCTCCCGCACGGGCCGCGGTCGGCGGATCGGCCACTCGGTGCCGGCCCGGGCCGGCACGCCGCCCACCACGGCGAGCACCTCGTCCGCCCCGTACGGTCCTTCCGGGGCGATCCGCTCCACCCGCCCGGACACGTCCGGCGGCACCAGGACCCGCAGCGGCACCGATCCCCCGGCCCACTCCCCGAGGACTCCGCCGGGCGCGGCCTCGTCGCCGGGCGCCGCCGTGGGGACGAAGCGCCAGGTACGCCCGTCGGCCTCGGTGCCGCTACCCGGAAGCAGCCAGTCGCCGCCTCCGGTGAGCGGGCGTAGCAGGCCGTCGAAGACGCCGCCGAGCAGCCAGGGGCCGAGCCGTACCCGCAGCGGACGGCCCGTCGGGCGGGCCGGATGCCCCGGGGCCAGACCGCCGGTGTACTCGTACGCCTGCACGCTCGCCACGTCCCCGGTGATGGCCACCACCTCCCCCGGCAGGTCCTGCGGGCCAAGCAGCAGCACGTCGTGCATGGCGACGCCGCGGTCGCAGGCCACCTCGACCAGCGGACCGGCGACGCGCAGGATCCTCGACGAGCCCGGGTCAGCCATCCGGCCTCCCCCCGCCGTCGTCCGGCTGCCAGAGCGTCCCGGCCTCCGCGCCGAGCCGGTCGAGCGCGCGGCGCGCCAGTGCGGGCAGTCCGAGGTCCGCCAGGCGGCCCGGGGCGGTGGCCAGCAGTCCCCCGTCGGGGTGGGCGGTGATCCGGGCGTCCGGTCCGAGCAGGTCCCGGGCCCGCCGGGCCAGCCGCTCCGCCGCGTCGGGCTCGGCCTCGTACCGCTCCCGGACACGCTCGGCCACCCGGCGGCACAGCTCGGCGTAAGCCTCGCCCTGGGCCGCCAGCTCTCGCGCCCGGGCCGCGCGGGCGGCCCGGGCGGTCTCCGCCGAGGCGGCGGCCTCGCCCTCCTCCGTCCCCGCCTGGACGGCCCGGTCCAACACGGCCGCCGCCTCGACGCGTGCGGCGACGAGGGCACGCTCGGCGTCGCGACGGGCCTCGGCGAGCGCCTGCTCGGCGTCGGCCCGCGCGGCCCGGAGCAGTTCGGCCCGGACGGGTGCCAGCGCGTCGGTGTCGCCGGTCCCTCCGGTCACGGCAGCACCGCCGTCAGGGGCTCGGTCGCGTCCAGCCGGCCCGGGCCGAGCGCCCGCGCCGCCGCCCGGCCGAGGAGGACCAGCGCCGTCCCCTCGGGCAGCGCGTCCCAGGCGGCCACGGCCTCCTCCCGCCGCTCGGCGACGAGCACGGTGACGCCGGCCAAGGCCAGCCCGGCCACCTCGGTCCGCGTCCCGATGGCGACCACGCCGCCCACCGTCAGGCCTTCCCGATCAGGAGGACGGCCACCACCAACCCGTACACCGCGATGCCCTCGGCCAGGCCGACGATCACCATCGCCCGGCCGAAGAGCTCGGGCCGTTCGCTCAGCGCGGCGATGGCCGCGGCGCCGGTGTACGCGACGGCGATCGCCGCGCCGATCGAGGCTCCGGCCACCGCGATGCTGGCCCCGATCAGCGCCGCCGAGCCCGATCCGGAGCCCGTCGCGGCGGCCGGCCCGGCCGCACCGGCTGGGTCGGCGAGCACGGTCACCAGCAGGGCGAGCGCGCCGGCCAGGACGGCAGCGTTGACGCCCAGCAGCCAGCGCAGGGCTGCCCGCCCGCGCCGACGGGTCAGCAGCCGGGCCGCGCCGAGCACGGCGGCGAGGACGGGCAGCGCGATCAGCCAGGCGATCAACGGGGCACCTCCGTACGCAGGACGGGCACGTGCCAGGGGCGGAAGGGCCGCCCCAGGCTCTGGAAGACGCGGGAGAACAGCTCGTAGTACTCCAGCCGCAGCGCCTGGATCCCGGCCACCAGCGCCTCCAGCGCGAAGGTGAGAGCGGTGCCGACGGCGAAGAGCAGCGCGGCCGCCGGCAGGCCCCAGGAGCCGTGTCCCGCCAGCGCGGCGGTGCCGCGCCACACCACCTGGCCGAGCGCCGCGTGGGTGAGTCCGAAGGCGGCCAGGCGGGAGAAGGAGACCGTGTTCGCGAAGAGCCGCAGGACGGCATCGAAGAGCTCGACGGCCGTCTGCAGCACTCCGCCGACTCCGCCGGTGCTCGCGCCGTACAGGCCCGCGCCGGCCAGCCCGAGCCCCGCCAGGAGGAGCGCCGCCCCGCCGGCCGCGAGCCCGGGCGAGCGCAGGTACACCCCACCACCGACGGCCCCCAGGCCCAGGAAGAGCGCCAGGCCCGCCACCCCGGACGTCGCGTACAGCGCCCTCGCCGGACCGCCCTCGCGCCACCGGTTCACCCCGCCGGCCACGTGGGCGAGGGCGAGCAGCACCCCGCCCAGGCCGACGGCCGCCGCCAGGAGCCGTCCCGGCTGGTCCAGCGGCGACAGCCACAGCACCGGCAGCACCCCGGTCGGCCCGAAGAACTCCCCGAACGCCACGCCCGCCAGCGCGCCGCAGAGTCCGGCCCCGGCCAGGAACGGCCACACCGGGCGCAGCCGCGCCAGCCGCCGGGGCCGTCCGCTCCGCAGCACCAGCGCGGCCAGCAACAGCAACGCCCCGTGCCCGACGTCGCCGAACATGAGGCCGAACATCACGACGTACGCGATCCCGGCCGGCCAGGTCGGGTCGAGGTCCCGGTACGGCGCCGTACCGTAGGTGCGCACGAGCGGCGAGAAGGCGCGGCGGAGCGGTCCTCCGTCGCGCAGAAGCGTGGGCGGGTCGACGCCGCGCGGTGCGCGCAGGGGTACCAGGCCGCCGCCGGTGGCGGCCAGTGCCTCCGCGAGCCCGGCGACCCGGTCCGCCGGGCACCATCCGGCGAGCGCGGCCACCTCGCCCCGGTGGACGGCGCTCGCCGCCCGCTCCTCCACCTGGGCCTCGCCCGCGAGGAGGTCCAGCCTCGCCTCCCGCTCCAGCCGGTCGAGATCCGGCAGGGTGCCGGACAGGGCCGCCGGCCGGCCGGGTGCGGCGGGCAGCCGTCGGAGCCGCCGACCCGCCGGGCCTGGGGCGGCGTCCTCGATCCGGTCGACCTCGACGCAGCCCGCATCGGCGACCAGCAGGAGGGCCTCGCGCAGCGCGGTGCTCGGGGCGACGATCGCCACCCGCTGCATGCGCACCGGAGTCATCGCCTCAGCCCAGCGCATCCGCCACCTCCGGGGTCGCGCCGCCGTGCGCGGCCAGTTCCAGTGCGGCCCGCACCCGCCAGGCGTCCGCGGACAGGACCGCGACGGCCCCCACCACCGGCGGAAGGCCGTACTGCGCACCGCGCAGGAGGTCACGACCCTCCCGGTCGACGACCGTCCACCACCGGGTCTCGGCCCGCCACAGGTCGCCGGGGGTCCCGATGCCGTCCAGCGCCCATCGCGCGTCCGCCGGCAGCGCGCGGCGGAACTCCTCGAACGACGCGGCGGCCACGGCCCCGGGCCCGAGCAGGCGCGCCGCCTGCCGGCCGGCGTTCCCGGGGAGCGGGCGGCCGACGACGAACACCGTGCGCGCCGTCAGCAGGGCGGCCCGGCCCTGGGCCCACCGCCGGGCGGGCGGCACGGCCTCCGCGACCCGGTGGGCGGCCGACAGGCGCAGGGCCACCGCCGCCGTTGCCGGATCCGCGCCCCCGGGGTCGCCCCACGCCGATGCCGCCAGGACCGCGCGCAGCTCGTCCGGTGTGCGCGCGTGGGCGGCCCGGCGCCAGGCGGTGGCCAGCGCGCCGAGCGCGTACGGCCGACGCGGGGCCGGGCCGGTGAAGGAGCGCAGCAGGTCCTCGATGTTGGCGGTCTCGAAGCCGGCGGCGAGAGCCCGTACGGCTTGTGCCCCGCTACGGGGCAGCCAGCCCGCGAGGACCCTCAGATGCCACAGCAGGGTCGCGGAGACCGCCCGCTGTGCCTCGGCCAGGTCCGGGTCCGGCGGGAGGAAGCGCCGGTACGTCGTCGCCGCCAGCCCTCGTACGGCCTCGGTGAGCGTGCCCGATGCCGCGAGTTCCCCGGCGCCGCGGTGGCCGAGACAGCAGGACAGCAGCCCCCGGGCCCTGGTCACTCCGGCGACCCAGCCGGCTGCCACCGGTTCCTCCCGGGGGCGTCGGCCGGTTCCAGCGCGAGTGCCGCCGCCCGGTCGACCAGCGCGGGCATCCGCTCGCGGGCCCGGCCGCGGATCCGGGCCTCGGCCTGCTCCGCCGCGGCGGCCACTTCGGCTGCCCGGGCCGATGCCGCGTGCCCGGCCGCCGCGGCGGAATCGGCACGGACCTGCGGCGCCCGGGCGTGGGCGAGTTCGACGGTCCGGGCCGCGTTCCGGGCGGCCTCCTGCCGGATGCGTTCGGCCCCCGCCGCGGCCTCAGCCCGGATGGCCGCCGCCTCGGCCTGGGCCTGCGCCAGCCCGTCGAGCGGCTGCTCCAGCTCGGTGGCGAGTTCGGCGGCCCGGTCGGCGGGCACGCCGGCCGTGGGTGCCCCGGGCGTGCCGGCCGGACGGAACCGCGCGAGGAAGTCCCGGAACCGCACCATGCGAGCCCTCCATCCGATCCGACCCCTTCTCCAGCATCCGACCGGTGCGCCGGACTGTCGCCCCGGATTGGGCCGTCCGCCCGGAACTTAGGGCCGACCGGCACCAGCGTCGGCGGCGCACCGGGCCGAGACTCGAAGACGGGGAGCTCCACAGGGAGGCCTACACCATGAGCGAGCACGAGTACTTCACCTCCGGGACCGAGGCCCGCCGATCCGTCCCCGGCAAGGCCTGGAGCCCCGAGGAGCCGCACCGGCAGGACATGCTGCTGCGCTACCTGGGCGCCGTCGCGGGCATCTCCGCCGCCCGGGCCAGGGAACCGGAACCGGAACCGGCCCGGCCGGAAGCCACCGCCGTGCCGGACGAACCCGGCCCCGCGCCGGTCCTGCGAGTGCGCGACGTCATGGACGTACCGGCGGTCTCGGTGCGCGGCGACCTGCCGTTCGCTGAGCTCGCCCATACGCTGGCCCGCGAACACGTGGGCGCCGTGCCGGTCATCGACGGGACAGACCACGTCATCGGCGTGGTCTCGGAGTCCGACCTGCTGGCGAAGGCCGCCGTCGAGGCCATGGAACACCCTTCCGGTCCGATCAACCGGCTGCGTGACCGCGGCCTGCGCGAGAAGGCGCTGGGCGAGACGGCCGCCACCCTGATGACGGCACCCGCCACCACCGTCCGGCCTGGCACGACTGTCGCCGAGGCCGCCCTGATCGCCGCGCGCGGACGGCTCAAGCGGATGCCGGTCATCGACTGGCAGCGGCGGCTGGTGGGTGTCGTGCGCCGGGCCGCGCTGCTGAGCGCCCTCGTCCGGGACGACGAGCGCATCCGCGAGGAGATCACGACCCGGATCCTCTCGCGCGAGTTCCACCTGCCGCAGGGCTCGGTCGAGGTGACGGTCCACAACGGTGTCGTCGACCTGGCCGGCCGGCTGGACCGGGAGAGCATTCCCCGGCTCCTGGCGGAGGTCCGGCACATGGACGACGTCACCGAGGTGCTCGACCACCTCACCGCGGCCTGAGCCACCGGACGGCCCCCTGCGATTCGGCCCATGCGGCCGAGCTCGGCTGCGCGCTGCTGCTGCTCGCCTTCCGCAGCATCATGGCGCCACTGACCGCCACCGTGATGAACCTGCCCGCCTCGGCCGCGTCCTTCGGAGTGGTCGTAGCGGTGTTCCAACTTCTCCACCACCGCGGACACCGCGACGCACGGACTCCGCGAGCGGCCGGGGCCAGTCGATGAGCGATTCCCGCCTCCCGTAGGAGTTTCCCGCCTCCCGTAGGAGTGTTGTGAGCTTGATGGACGTGAACTGGACTGGTAGCCGTGCTCGCTGTACGTCACGGGCCGTTCCCGGTGCGCTCGACAGTGAGGTCGAGGAAGTGGGCCGAGCATGAGATGCAGGGGTCGTGGTTGCGGATCGCCCGTTCGCACAGGGCGGTCAGCTCGGCATCGGTGGGTTCGTCGTCCACTAGGCGTTCCCGCACGAGGCGGCGCAGGTCCTCCTCGATCGCGCCCTGGTTCTGCGCGGTCGGCGGGACCAGGGCGGCGTCGGTGACGGTCCCGTCGGCGTCGAGGGCATAGCGGTGGTACAGCAGGCCCCGCGGCGCCTCGGTCGCGCCGTGGCCGGTCCCGGCTCGCGCGGGCACGTCCAGGTACGGACGCGGTGCGGGTTCGTAGGCGTCGATGATCCGCAGCGCCTCGTCGACCGCGTAGAGGACCTCGACCGCTCGGACGACGATGCTGCGGAACGGGTTGCGGCAGACGGTGCCCTGCCGGGGGTCACCGAGTCCGGCGTCCTGAGCGGCCTGCAGGGCGATCGGTGAGAGCCAGCGCCCGCTGATGGCGTAGCGGGCGAGTGAGCCGGTCAGGTGACGGCGCCCGTCCAGCAGGGAGTGCAGGGCGGTGGAGTGCGGCACCTGGCTCTCGACGACGTGGCCGCCGAACGCGTGCACCCCGAAAGTGCGGGTGGGCAGGGCGCGGTCGGATCCGGGGGGAAGGCCGGCGGTGGTCGGCGCGGGCATGACGGTCGGGGTGCCGGACTCGACGGCGTAGGTGCCGGGCTCGGCCAGAGCGAGCAGGTCGTTGTCGCAGCCGGCGTCGGGGAACTCGAAGCCCGCCACCCAGCGCACCGTCTCCTGCGCGTCGTCGCGGGCCCGGCGCAACCGCTCGGCCAACGGGCGAAGTTCGGTCGTGGTGGGGAGGCGGTGGAAGCCGCCGAGGCGGACGTTGATCGGGTGGATCGCCCGACCGCCGAGCAGCTCCATGATCGCGTTGCCGGCCTGCTTGAGTCTGAGGCCGCGTTCGACGTCGGCGCGCCTGGTGCGGGCCAGATCGATCGCGCTGTCGCAGCCGAGGAAGTCGGGCGCGTGCAGGAGGTGGATGTGCAGCGTCTGGCTCTCGATCCACTCGCCGCAGTACAACAGCCTCCGCAGGGCCGCCAGTTGCCCGTCCACGACGACGCCACAGGCGTCCTCTACGGCTCGGCAGGCGCTCAGCTGGTAGGCGACCGGGCAGATCCCGCAGACGCGGGAGGTGATGTCGGGCGGCTCGGTGTAGGAGCGTCCGCGCAGGAACGCCTCGAAGAAGCGCGGAGGTTCGTAGATCGCCAGCCTCGCCTCGGCAACCTCGCCGCTGTCCATGCGCAGGTACAGCGCGGTCTCGCCCTCGACACGGGCGAGCGATCCGACGTGCAGCACTCTTGAGCCGCGGTGGGTCACTGTCCGAGTTCCTTCCGGGAGACCGCGTCGAACTCGGGGGCCGCGGTGTTGAAGGTGCGCAGCACCCGCACGATGTCGAGGGTGTCCATCCCGTCACGGCGCAGCAGGGGGATGAAGGAGGGGAAGTTGGTCGAGTTGGACGGACCGAAGCACCCGTAGCAGCCGCGCCCGTACGCGGGACAGAGCGCGCCGCACCCGGCGTGGGTGACCGGGCCGAGGCAGGGCGTGCCGTGGGCCACCGTGACGCAGACCGTGCCGCGCTGCTTGCACTCGAAACAGACGCTGTGCTGCGGCACGTCCGGCTTGCGCCCCGAGAGATGGGCGGTGATGACCTCGACCAACTGACCGCGGTCGATCGGGCAGCCACGCAGTTCGAAGTCGACGGTGACATGGGCGCTGATCGGCGTGGAGGTGGCGAGCGTCTCGATGTAGTGCGGCCGAGCGTAGACGACGGCCTGGAACTCGGCGACGTCCGCGTAGTTGCGCAGCGCCTGGACGCCGCCGGCGGTCGCGCAGGCGCCGATGGTCACCAGCCGCCGGGAGACGGCGCGGACGTGCTGGATCCGGTCGACGTCCTGTGGCGTGGTCACCGATCCCTCCACCAGCGACAGATCGAACGGGCCGGGATCGGTCGCGCTGGACGCCTCCAGGAAGTGCGAGATCTCCACCTTCTCGGCGATTCCGAGGAGTTCGTCCTCGCAGTCGAGCAGGGTGAGCTGGCAGCCGTCGCAGGAGGCGAACTTCCACACGGCGAGCTTGGGACGGTCGCTGGCGGTCATGTCACAGTTCCCTGACCATGAGGAGGGGGCGGGCCCGGGTCCAGCTGACGACCGGGCCGTCGCGGCAGAGCAGCAGTGGGCCTAGCTGGCAGTGCCCGCAGTGGCCGGTCGCGCAGTGCATGTTGCGTTCCAGCGAGACCCGGATCCGCTCCGGGTCGACGCCTCGGTGCTCCAACTCGCCCGCGGTGGCCCGGATCATCGGCTCAGGACCGCAGATGAACGCGGCCGCCGTCGGCGGATCGAAAGCGGCCCGGTCGAGCAGGGTCGTCACGACGCCGACCTCGCCCTGCCAGCGCGCGTCGGGCCGGTCCACGGTGGTGAGCGACCCCTGCCAGCCGCGGACCTCCTCGGTATAGAGCAGCTCGCGGGGCTCGCGTGCGCCGATCAGGACGCTCAACCGCCCGTACCGCTCGGCGGAGGCGAGCGCGTCGCGTACGAGCGGGCGCAGCGGCGCCAGACCGATGCCGCCGGCCACCACCAGCAGGTCGAGCCCGGCTGCGGCGGGCAGCTCCCAGCCGGTGCCGAACGGGCCGCGCACTCCGACGGTCTCACCGGGCCTGAGCGCGTGCAGCGCGCTGGAGATCGCGCCGACCGCGCGGACGGTGTGGGTCAGCCGGTTTCCGTCGATCGCGCAGACTGACAGTGGGATGTCGCCGACGCCGAAGGCGTACACCATCGCGAACTGCCCTGGCGCGAATGGCTGCAGGGCCGAACGGGCCGGTTCGAGGACGATCGTGGTGGTGTCGGGCGACTCGGCCGCGCGTTCCACCACCCGGTACGGCACGGGAACGGTCATTCGGATGGCCCGTAGAGGTCGAGTAGGCGGGTGCGGGTGGACTTCAGCCGCCGGGCGATCACCTGTGCGACACAGTTGGTCACCGCCAGGCCGAAGGCGGGATCCTCCTCGCACGCGGCGCGCACACGCTCCGCGTCGAACTCGGATGCCAGCACGGCGGCGCGGGTCTGTGCGCCGAGGTGCCAGCGGTACGGCTCGAACAGCCAGGACCAGCCGAGCAGTTCGCCCTCACCGAGGGTCTCCACGACGGCCGCGCGCCGGCCCGGGACGTGGACGTCGAGCGCGACGAGCCCGGAGCGAATGATCCAGAACCGGTCGGCGACGCCGTCCTCCTCGAAGATGCGAGTGCCTGCGGGGAATGAGACGTCGTGGGCGAACCCGGCCAACCGGTCACGGTGAGCAGGCGAGAGAGCGCCGAGAAACCCGTGGCGCACGACGGTCATCGCGGGCCTTCCCGATCGGCGTCGCCCCGTTCGCGGTTCAGCGCGTGGGCCTCCTCGGTGATGTCGATACCGACCGGGCACCAGACGATGCAGCGCCCGCAGCCGACGCACCCGGAGCTGCCGAACTGGTCGAACCAGGTGCCGAGCTTGTGGGTGGCCCACTGCCGGTAGCGGCTGCGCGAGGTGTCACGGACCGGACCCGCCTGGAGGTGCGAGAAGTCCCGGTCGAAGCAGGACTCCCAGCGCCGCCACCGCTCGGCGTGATCACCCGTCAGGTCGGTGACGTCCTCGACTGTGGTGCAGAAGCAGGTCGGACACACCATCGTGCAGTTGCCGCAGGTCAGGCAGCGTGCCGCCACGTCGTCCCACCGCTCGGCCGTGAGGGTCTCGCGCATCAGGACCTGCAGGTCCACCAGCGGCATGGTGCGGCCCATCCGGTCAGCCGCCTCGGCGACCCGCTCGCGCGCGGCGGTTCGGGTGGCGGCGTCGGTGGTGCGGCGCGGCAGCTCCGCCAGGACCGACTCCCCCTGCTCGCTCCCGGCCCGTACCAGGAATCGGTGACCTTCGCCGTCGAGCACCTCGGTCAGCGCCAGGTCGTAGCCGGGCCCCACGGCCGGCCCGGTCCCCATGGACACGCAGAAGCAGGTGGCGCCCGGTTCGGTGCACTCCACCGCCACCAGGAAGGCCCGCTCGCGCCGGCCACGGTAGGCCGGATCGGTGTACCTCCCGCCGGTCAGCACCCGGTCCTGGACCGCAATGGCCCGCAGGTCGCAGGGACGCACACCGAGGAACGCGTACGACGGCTGCGGTGCCCGGTCCTGCGTCACCGTCAACTGACCGTCGGCTCCTCGGTCAGCCGTCCACTGCCGCTCGCGCGGAGGATGCAGGAAGGTCTTCCAGGACTGCGGGCCCGCACTGTGCGCGAACGCGGCGCCGTCCTCGCGCGCCCGCACCCGGTACTGGCCTGCCTCAAGCTCGACGCCCCAGCCGTACGGGAGTTCGTCGCCGCCGGAGATCTCGGCGAGGACGATCGCACCGTCGCGGACCGTCGGTCCCACGACCGTGCGGCCTCGGCCGGCGAGAACCGCGATCAGCGCGTCCAGCCCGTTCTTGTCGATGACCGCCGAGCCGTCCGCCACCGTCCACCTCCCACGCCGATGCTGCTGCCCCGGCCAGTATCGGCGCCGGCGTGCCATCGGGCCCGGGACGGCGGCGCCGATGTGCTCCAGGTGGCCGCGCCATTGCCCCGCACGGACCACGCCGGACCACGCCTGCGACTGGCGGGCACCACTGACGGGGAGGGCAAAGCGCATGAACCTCACCGCGCGGACCGTCGTCATCGGTGTCGGCAACGAGTACCGCCATGACGACGGGGTGGGCTGGGCCGTGGTGGCCCGGCTGACGGAGCGCGCCGAGCAGCGGCCGCTTCCCATCGGGACCGTCCTACGGCTGTGCGACGTGCCGACGCGGCCGCACAACCGGTGCTCGGCATCCGACGGCTCACCGAGCCACACTCCGTGCTGCCGATCGGCTCCGAGGGCGCGTCCCTGGTCGGCCACCTGCACTGCCCGTTCACCCTCGTCCCCGAGCCGCCCGAAGGCTTCTCCGGATCGTCCGACGAAGGTCCACTGTCACATCGCGGCGCACGAGGACAACGGCATGATGAGCTACGTCGAAGTCGTCCGCCGAACCTCGCGGCGACCGGCCCCCTGGCGCGGCTCGGGCGCCACCTGCCCGGGCAGCACCGGCTCGACCTCCACCGGCCGCGCCAGGGCGGCCAACCGCCGCCGGGCCGCCCGCCGTTGGAGCGCGCCCAGGGCCGTCACCGCCGCGCCGAGACCGATCCAGCCGACCGGGCCGGCCGTCATCACCACGCCGGTCAGCAGCAGCGGACCGGCCGACTTCTGCACCGACTGGGACATCCCGGCCACGCCCAGGTAGGACGCCCGCGCCCGCGGCGGGGCCAGGCTCACCGCCAGCTCCCAGGAGCTGACCGAGCGCAGGAGCTCGGCGAACGTCACCAGCGCCCCGGCCGCGAGCAGCGCCGCCGACGCCGCCCACGCCCCGCACCCGGTCGAGGCCGCCAGCAGCACGCAGCTCGCGAGCAGCGTCACCCCGTACCAGGCCAGGGACCTGATCGCGCCGCCCGGGCCCTGCGCCCAGGCGGAGACGCGCAGTTGGAGCACCACGACCAGCACGGTGTTGAGCGCCAGGAAGGCCGGGACGAGGGCGTGCGGCGCGTCGGTGTGGTGCACGAGCCAGAGCGGGAGGCCGACGTTGAGCACCGAGTCGTCGAGGTTCAGCGGCATGTCGAGGAGGACGAAGAGCAGGTATCCGCGGTCCCGCCAGGGGCTGGGGGCGGCACCGTCGTCGCCGACCGGCTTCGCTTCGCTCTGCGCCGTGCTCCGCGTCACCACGAGCCCGTGCCCGGCAGGTTCCCGCGTCCGCCGGACCAGGACCGCGGCCAGGACGAACGAGAGCGCGTTGGCCAGGATCAGCGCCCGGTAGGCGCTCGTCGTGCCGACCGCGAGCCCGGCCGCCGCGATCCCGGCGCCCAGCGCGTAGCCCGCGTTGGCCACGCTGCGGAACAGCGCCTGGTAGGCGCCGCGGCGCTCGCCCGCGACCCGCGTCGCGAAGAGCATCTCCAGCGTCTTGGCGCCCCGCTCGCCGAGGCAGGTGAGCGCGACGAGGAGCAGCATCAGGGCGTACTGGTCGACCACCAGCAGCAGCGCCATGGTTCCGAGGCGCAGCAGGTGGCACGCGGTCAGGAGTCCTCGGACGGTGAAGCGCTCGGCCGCCCGCCCGGCGAGCGGGGAGCCGGCGATCCCGGCGACGGCCGCGACGCCCAGCAGGAGGCCGAGCCGCCCGGCGTCGAGTCCGCGGACGAAGGTGAAGTACAGCACCGAGGCCGCCGCCCAGACGCCCGTCCCGGTCCGGTCGACGAACTGGGCGAGCAGCATCGTGCGCGCGTCCCGTCCGCCCGGCGGTCGTCGCAGCTGTGCCGTCAGTCCGTTCCCGTTCCCGTTCCACCGCATGGTGAGGCCCCCGTTTCGCCCCCGGAGTTCACCCCCGGAATCAATCTCGACATCAAGATACTTCACATCAAGAGTTCTGGCGAGATCCGACGACCGGCCGACCTGACGTCATCTCACTTCGTCCGTGGGCGTCACTGTGATTGTGTGGCCCCCACGCCCGAGTCCAGGGAGACCGTCATGTCCCGAACCCCGCAGCAGATCTTCGAGAGCTACGTCCACGCCGGCGCCCTGACCCGCGATGCCGACGCCCTCGCCGAGACCTTCACCGAGGACGGCGTCTTCGAGGCGCCGCTGGTGCCCGCCGACGCGGCCTTCCCCAGGCGCCTGGTCGGCCGCGAGCAGATCCGCAGCGCGATGGCCGCGTACTACGAGCGGAGCGCGAAGCCCGACCGCGTGCCGAACCTCGCGAAGTCGGTCTACGTGCTGCACACCACCGCCGACCCGGACGTGTTCATCGCCGAGATCGACACGGTCTTCGACGGGGACGGCTCTGGGGCGGACACGACCGTCTCCCTGGTCCAGATCTTCCGCATCCGCGACGGCCGGATCGCGCGCCTGCGCGACTACTTCGCACCGGATCTGACCGGCTGAACTCGTCCTGGTGCTCACCCTGCCGATCGGCGCCTTGGCTCCGACCGCCTGGATTTCCTTCCGCCACGACCGGCGCCCCGGACGCCGGTCGGGCGTCCGGGGCGCGGTCCGCGCTGTGCTGCCGGCGTCAGCCGACGGTCACGCGGAACGGCCCGGCGAGTGCCGCGTAGCCGTCGTTGGCGAGGTAGTACGCGTCGTAGGTGCCCGCGCCGTTCAACTTGCCCGTGGAGAAGGTGACCGCGCCGCTCTGGTTCGGCGTGTAGGCCCAGGTCAGGGAGGAGCGGGAGCCCGGGGTCACGCCGGCCGGGTAGATGCCGACCCAGTTCTTGGCGGCGGCCTGGGCGGCGTCCGGCAGCGCGTAGCGGAGGGTGACGTTGCCGCCGTCGGCGACCTCGTTCAGGTCGCCGGTCAGGGTCGGTCCGGTGGCCGGGGCCGGGGCGAAAGCGGCGCCCAGTGGAGTCGCGTAGGTGTCGTTGGCCGTGAGCCCCGGCAAGCCGAGGGCGGCCTCGATGGTGCGGCCGATGCTGTAGTGGTCGTAGTGCAGCGGGCTGCTGGTCCCGGCGGGGACGGTGCCCTGAGAGCCGACGGCGATGGTGGCGAGGTGGTTGTAGGCCTCACCCGAGCTCTCGTCCCAGGTGAGGAGCAGCAGCGAGCGCTGCTGGGTCCACGCGGGCGAGGACAGGACCGGGGCGAGGGTCTGCTTCAGCCAGCCGTCCTGCACCTGGAGGCTGGTGGCGTTGCCGTTGCCGGAGGCCTCGCCGTCGTAGTAGTCGTCGGCGGCGATCCAGGAGAAGTTCGGGGTGGTGGCGGCCGACTGGAGGTCGGTGGTCAGCTGCGTGGTGTCGAACAGGTGGGCCGCGCAGCGGGCCGGGTTGCCGCTGATGTCGGTGTAGTTGATGAACGGCGCGTCGTCCGGCTCGTACTTGGCGTCGTACTGGGTGGTGGTGTTGCAGGGCGTGCCCATGCCCTGCTCGTAGGCCTTCCAGGTCTTGCCGGCGTCCTCGATGGTGTCGCCGAGGTTGCGCTGGGGGGAGTTGATGTTGGGCCAGTAGGTGGCGCCCTTGGTGTAGGTGTCGCCGCCGGCGACGGCGAGGTAGTTCTCGTCGCTCGGGTGGTAGACGCCGTGGGCGTCGGTGAGGGTGGCGCCCTGGGCCATGAGGCCGTGGATGAACGGGGTGTCCGCCGGGTCGTTCATGATCTGGGCGTAGTCGGTGTTCTCCATCATGACGGTGAACACGTGGTCGTAGCCCGGCACGGCGGAGGCGGGCGGGGCGAGCGGGGCGGGTGCGTTGACGGGGCTGTCGAGGGTGAGCGAGAGGTTGTCCAGGTAGCCGGTCTCGTTCGAGGTGGACAGGAACTGCACCTCGACCTGGATCGACCGCGCGCCGGCCGGGACGGATCCGGTGGCGCTGCGGGAGAGGAACTTGGTGCCGAGGCCGCGGTCGGTGGCGGAGACGGTGGGCAGCTTGGCGGTCGTGCCGACGGGGTTCCCGTGCGCGTCCTTGAAGTGCAGGCTGACGGCGACGTAGCCGCCGTACGTGGTCCAGCCGCCCAGCCAGCCCGCGAGGTTGTAGTGCACCCCGCCGCCGTCGACGGCCGTGGCGGCGGAGGAGACGTCGACGGTCTGCGTCATCGCGCCGTCCCCGAAGTTGCCCGGCCCGAAGAAGGCCTTGCCGGGCGTCGCGCCGTCGTTCGGCAGGCCGAAGGAGCCGGCGGTGTGGCACATGACGTCGATGCCGCCGGCCTCGACCGTCCAGCCGGGGACGGTGGTGGCGGCGCTCCAGTCGTTGGTGCAGTAGCCGCCGGCCTCCGCGTCTCCGTTGACGATCAGGTTGCCGCTACCCGCCGCCGCGTGGGCGGCGGCGGGGGCGACGACGGCCGTCGCGCCGAGGAGGGGGAGGGCGGCGAGCAGCCCGCCGAGCGAGCTCCAGCGCAGTCTCATCAGGGGTACCTCGTCCCGTTGGTGAGGGTGGTCGCCATGGCTGAGCGCCATGAGCGGGACATAGGTATCGGTCGGCGCTGTCCAGCGGAAGAACGCCGGTCGAACTTGGTCAGACAACTTTGGTGAGACGACAGCGAGCACCGGTTTGGCGAGCAACGGTCTTGGCGGGGTCGGTGCCGGGTGGCAGGATCGTCGGCATGTCGAGCCTTGATCACCAGATCAACTACTGGGACACAACCGGCACGGAGAAGACCTTCACCCACCCGGTGGAGCTCACCTGGCTGAGCCGCCTCGGCCCGGACGCGCGCATCCTCGACTACGGGTGCGGCTACGGACGGCTGGCGGGCCTGCTGCTCCAGGAGGGCTTCCGCGACGTCGAGGGCGTCGACTTCTCCCCCAAGCTCGTCGACCGCGCCCGCGAGCAGCACCCCGGCGCCCGGTTCACCGTCCTCACCGAGCCGCCGGCACTCGGCCGCCCCGACGGGAGCGTCGACGCGGCGCTGCTGATCGCGGTCCTCACCTGCATCCCCACGGACGACGGCCAGCGCGGGCTGATCGACGAACTGCGCCGGGTCCTGCGTCCGGGCGGACTGCTCTACCTCAGCGACATGTGCCTGCAGGAGGACGAGCGGAACCGCTCCCGCTACGCGCGGTTCGCCGCGCAGTACGGCACCTACGGCGTGTTCGAGACCAGCGACGGCGCGGTCTGCCGCCACCACCGGCCGGAGTGGCTACGCGAGTTGCTCGCCGGGTTCGACGTCGTCGCCGAACGCGAGGTCGTGGCACGGACGATGAGCGGCAACCCGGCGCGGATCACCCAGCTGCTGGCGGCCAGGGCCTGACCGACCGGCGCGACGTACGGCTCAGAAAGCCTGGTCAGCGGCCGGTGCGGCGGGCGCGGCGTTCGGCGCAGCGGTGGTGCCGGGCGCGGGGCCGGTCCCCGCGACCGCGGTCAGCGTCCGGCGCCGCAGACCGTTCCACAACCTGCGCCTGGCGACCGGCCGTTGGCCGCCCGGGGCCGACGGCACGTCCTCCCCGGCCACCGCGAGCGCGTCCCGGACCGCCTCGGCCATCGCCGCCGCGTCGGGCCAGCGCTCGCCGGGCTCCTTGGCCATCGCCCGTTCGACGAGCGCCCGCACCGGCTCGGGTATCCCGTCCGGAAGCGGCGGTGCGGGCTCCGTCAGGTGCTTGAGGATCACCTCCATCGCGCTCTCCCCGTCGAAGGGCAGCCGCCCGGTCACGCACTCGTAGAGGACCACACCGAGCGCGTAGAGGTCCGCCGAGCCGGTGATCCGCCCGGTGGAAGCCTGCTCCGGCGCCTGGTACGCGGCGGTGCCGAGCACCATCCCGGGAACGGTCAGCCGGGCGTCGCTGCCGGGGCGGGCGACGCCGAAGTCCGCGATCACCGTCCGGTCGCCGCGGACCATCAGATTGGCCGGCTTGATGTCCCGGTGGACCACCCCGGACTCGTGCGCGACCGCCAGGGCCTCCAGCGCCTGGAGCGCCGTCCGGAGCGCCTCCGCGACCGGCAGACTGCCGCGGCGCTCCAGCACGGCGCTCAGCGGCTCCCCGTCGATCAGCTCCATGACCAGGTACGCGACCGGGCGGCGGCCGCTCTCCGGAGCCTCGCCGTGCCCGAAGTCGTGGACGCCGACGATGCCCGGGTGCCGCAGCTGCGCCAGGACGCGGGCCTCGGCGTGGAAGCGCTCGGCGAACCCGGGCTCGTCCAGCAGGACGGGCTTCACGACCTTGACCGCCACGCGGCGGCCCAGGACCTCGTCCTCGGCGGCCCACACGTCGCCCCGCGACCCACCGCCCAGCCAGTCCACCAGCCGGTAGCGGTCGGCGAGCACGGTGCCACGCATGGTTCTCCCTGAGTCGATTCCGTGGGCGTGCCGTCGTCCCGGGCGCCCCCGGAGATCATGGGCCCACTCGATAACGACTGACTTGTCGTCGAATGAACGGCGCCCGTTTCCGGCCTCCGCACCCCCTCAGGGAGCCATCGTCAGCCCCGCCGAGCCGGCGCCGCGGCTGAGCACGACGGACCGGATGTGGTCCAGGGCCTTGGCGTAGTCCACCCGGCCGGGGTTGCGGCGGACGGCCTCACCCAGGTCGAGGACGCGGTAGGGCGGGCCGAGGTCGGTGACCTGCGGGACGAACTCGGCCTTGGTGACGGCCCACCGCTGCCCGGGCGCGCTCGGCGGCGAGAACGTGAAGCGCGCGATCGAGGACCAGTTGCCTCGCGGGTCCTCGGCGCCCGTGTAGTTGAACATGTGGCCGGCGAGCTGGTCGCCCATGCCGTAGACCGTCCAGGTGTCGTTGATCTTCTCGTACGCCTGCGGGATGTGGGCGTGCGTACCGAGGACCAGGTCGACCACCGGCCGGCCCGGCTCCGGCTCGGCGGCGAGGTCGCGGGCCAGCGTGAGCTGCTGCTCGTTCGGCGCGTCCTGCCACTCGGTGCCCCAGTGGAGGCTGACCACGACGATGTCCGCGCCCTGCGCCCGGGCCGCCCGCGCGTCGGCGAGGATCCGGTCCCGGTCGATGAGGTTGACGGCCCAGGGCTGCCCCAGCGGCAGCGCGATGCCGTTGGTGCCGTACGTGTAGGCGAGTTGGGCCACCGTGGCGCCGCCCGCCCTGAGCAGCGCAGGCCTGCCCGCCTCCTCCTCGCCGCGCGCGGAGCCCGTGTGCTTCAGGCCGACGGCGTCCATGGCGTCGAGCGTGCGCCGGATGCCGGCCGGCCCGTCGTCGAGCGTGTGGTTGGAGGCGGTGTCGCACGACGCGTAGCCGGCGTCCTTGAGCGCCCGGGCGACCTGCGGAGGAGACTTGAACGACGGATATCCGGTGAAGGGCCCGCCGTCGGCGCCGTACACCGTCTCCATGTGGCAGATGGCCAGGTCGGCGGCGCCGATGACGGGTTTGACGCCGGCGAGCATCCTGGTGAAGTCGTACCCGTCGCCCGCGGCGTCCTCCTTGGCCTGCTGGATGATCTCGGTGTGCGGGAGCACGTCCCCCGTCGCGACCAACGTGAACGCGCGCGGCCCGGAAGGAGTCGGCGCGACCGTCGGGCCGCCCTCCCCCGACGCCGAGGGCACCGCCTCCCGCACCGGAGGCGGCCCCGCACACCCCGCGAGGGCGAGCAACAGGGCGGCGGCAGCGGCCGTACGGATGCCTGGGCGCGGTGATCGCATCATCGTTTCGTCCCACAGTCGGTGGATATGACTTGCCTTCCGACTATGCGAGCGACCCCTTGCCCGCCCCGCCCAACCACGCCCCCGGAACCACCCGAGCTCACCCGACGGGGCCAGCCGTCCGGCTGCTCACATGCGGTCGAGGGCGGCGACCGCGTCGCCGCCGCTCGGCAGCGGCTCCCCCGGGCGCGGGAGGTCGATGGCGTCGAACGCCCGGTTCGCCCGGTGGACGGCCTCGGCGTAGGCATCGGCGTCATCGGCCGGGTGCAGGAACCGCGACCCACCCGGGTCCAGCCGCAGCACGGCAAGGGTGTACCTGTCCTCCGGGCCCTCCCAGCAGTGGTTGCGGACCACCGCCACCCCGCCCACGCCGTCCACGTGGTCGGCGGCCCCCCGGAGCGTGGCGAGGACCCAGAGCGGGTTGCGGAAGCACTCGCCCGCCACCGTCAGGTTCACGGCGGTGGCGACACCCGCCTCCTCGTCGTACCCGAAGCGCGCGAGGGCCGGCAGCGCGGCCAGCCCCAGGACGGCGCGCAGCTGGCTGCGATAGTCCCCCACGGAGAGCCAGCGGTCGACGGACTCGAAGTCCATTTCCCCGGGCTCCCCGTGCAGGGAGAACGGCAGGCCGTCCTGCCGCCCTGTCCCGTCCACGCGCCCGCGCATCTCCCCCCAGTCCGCCCAGCCGGACGCGGGCCGCGCGGGCGCGTCGAGGTAGCGCTTCAGCGCCACCGGCGAGATCCGGAACTGCGCCATCACCGAGTAGTCGGACATCGGGAATTCGTCACCTCACGCGGCACCGACGGGAACAGGAGCATCCTGGCAGCCCCGACCGACAGGATGCCCGCGCCCAACGGTGTCCGGCGGCCGACGGTCGAGCACCTCGGGCCCACCGAGCCGCCGCCCACCGCCCGGCGGCCGCCGAGACCGCGGACAAGGCCCTGCGCTCGCACAGCTACGGCGAGGTGACAAGTAGCTCAGAGTGACGACCTGTCCGCTCTGTAATCACCTTCCGGAACCCGGGGCGGTGCGGTCGGATCATCAGTGCGGTGTGCGGGCTCCCGGTCCAACAAGTGGTCGTAGGCGGTGAGTGAGCGCAGGATCGGCCGCCTGGTCCTGTGGTTGTGTCAGATCGGTCGCCGCCTGGCAGTCCCATCCTCCGGCCGTCCACCGACTGGTGGACCCAAGGTTCAACCGGCCGGGCGTGTCGGGCGCGGCCCCCGGCCGACCAAGATCTCGGGTATGAGTCAACTCCCTGTGCGGATAGCCCGTTGGAGCGCCCGGCAAATCCCGTGGTGCGCCCCCACACCTTTCTGGGCGTGCTCGTCCTCGGCTTGGGCGCGCTGTCCCTCCTGCGCGGCGACGGCGCGGCACTGTTCATCGTCTCGCTCCCGCACTTCTGGCTCTTCGCCAGGAGCCCGCGGCACTCGATCGCCCTCAGCGGCGCCGCCGCCGCGGCCACCGTGCTCGGCATCATCCGCCATCAGAGCTGGCACGCGGAGGACTTCTCCACCGGCAACATCGTCTTCACCCTCATCGGCTACACGGCGAGCGTGCTGCTCGGACTGGGGGTGGTCCGGATCGTCGAGCAGAGCGACGAGCGAGCCCGCCGCCTGGGCTCCGAGCTGGAGAGCGCCCAGTCGCGCCTGGCCGAGGCGCACAAACTCCAGGGCGCCACGGCGGAGCGCGAGCGGCTCGCGCGGGAGATCCACGACACCCTTGCGCAGGGCTTCGCTTCCATCATCGTGCTGGCGGAGGCGGCCCGATCCAGCCTCGACACCGACCCGGGCAGGCGCACCCGGCAGCTGCTCTTCGATCGAGAACACCGCACGTGAGAACCTCGCCGAGGCGCGGATACTCGTCGGCTCCGCCCCGCAGAGTGGTCTCGCCCTCGGCTCGGTCGCCAAGACCCTGCGCCGGACCCTGGACCGGTTCGCCGAGGACACGGGGCTCACCGTCACCGCGGAGCTGCCGGACATCGAGTGCGACCAGCCGACCCGGATCGCGCTCCTGCGTTGCACCCAGGAGTCCCTGGCCAATGTGCGCAAGCACGCGGCCGCCTCCGCCGTGGAGATCGTCCTCGCGCCGTCTCCGGATGGTGTCGAACTGGAGATAACCGACGACGGCAAGGGCTTCGTGGTCGAGGACTCCCACGGCTTCGGGCTCAACGGCATGCGCAATCGCCTGGCCGAACTCGGCGGCGAACTCACCGTCATCAGCTCGCTCGGCGACGGCACCCGCGTCCTCGCCGTGATTCCCACGAACAGTCAGGTGTGACGACATGGCAGCTCGGACAGAGGCGGACGGGCTCCGCATCATCGTGGTCGACGACCACACGGTCATGCGCGCCGGGGTCGTCGCCCTGCTGGCCTCGGAGCCCACCATCGACATCGTCGGTGAGGGCGGCGACGGCCGCGCGGCCGTCGAGCTCGTCGAGCGCCTGAAGCCGGACGTGGCGCTGATCGATCTGCGGATGCCGGTCCTCGACGGGGCGAGTGCCACCGCCGAGATCGTCGCCCGCCACCCGGGGACCCGGGTACTGATCCTGACCACGTACGACACCGATGCGGAGATCGAGCGCGCGGTCGAGGCCGGCGCGATCGGCTACCTGCTCAAGGACACCACGCGTGACCAACTCGTCGACGCCATCCGATCCGCGTCCCGCGGCGAGACCGTCCTGGCCCCGAGGGTCGCGGAGCGACTGGTCGCCCGCATGAGGCAACCAGCTCCGGTGGCCCTGACCACCCGGGAGATGGATGTGCTGAGCGCGGTCGCCGACGGGCTGTCGAACGTGGAGATCGGCCGGCGGTTGGTCATCGCGGAGGCCACGGTGAAGACCCATCTGCTGCGGGTCTTCGCCAAGCTCGACGTCAGAGACCGCACGCACGCGGTGGTCGTGGCCCTTGAGCACGGACTGCTGGACCGGCGTCAGCCCGGGTGACCAGTGATCGGCCTCATGGTCGGATCACTCGCCCTACTCGCGCGGCTTCTTTCCTCATCAACGGCCGCCCCTACGGCGTGATCTGCCCCGTGGCGAACCGCGTCTCCCTCCACCGCGCCAAACTGGCCCCGCTAGTGCCGCATCAGGCAACGTTCGCCCTGGTGACGACTTCGCGTAGGCGTTCGTCCGCGGCGTGCTTGTTCCGCCAGATGATGTAGCGACGGAT